>NZ_JBXWSJ010000023.1:0-74500 GCF_059613365.1 Ruegeria sp. BHSA163 | reverse complement strand
TCAAGCGTCTGGACATAGCCATTCGACCCAACCGCGTCGTCGCACATGCCATTTGCGCACATGCAGCCGCAGCGCAGGTTCAAGAAAGAACCTGTAGCCCAAAGAAAAAAGGCCCGCTTGCTTTCGCGCCAGCAGGCCTTTGATAAACCGTCTTCGGTTCAAACGATCACATCCGCGACGCGACGTTTTCCCAGTTCACCAGATTGTCGAGGAAGTTCGACAGGTAAGCCGGGCGCTTGTTGCGGAAATCGATGTAATACGAATGCTCCCACACGTCACAACCCAGCAGTGCTGTCTGACCAAAGCACAATGGGTTCACGCCATTTTCTGTCTTAGTCACCGCCAGCGAGCCGTCTGCGTTCTTGACCAGCCACGCCCAGCCTGAACCGAACTGACCAGCGCCAGCCGCACTGAACTGTGACTTGAATTCGTCAACCGAGCCAAAGTTTTCCACCAATGCCGCTTCCAGCTCACCCGGCATCGCATTACCGCCAGGGCCCATCATTTCCCAGAATTGGTTGTGGTTCCAGAGCTGACTAATATTGTTAAAGATTCCGTTTTGCGCGACGGCATCTGCATCATAAGTGCCGACAATGATATCCTCCAAAGACTTGCCGTCCCATTCAGTGTCAGCGATCAATTTGTTGCCATTGTCCACATATGCCTTGTGGTGCAGGTCGTGGTGATACTCCAGCGTTTCCGCGGACATACCTTTGGCTGCAAGCGCGTCATGTGCATAAGGAAGATCAGGAAGTTCAAAAGCCATCTCGGCCCCCTGTTAAATATAAGTTTCGGTTCCCAAGGGTTAAATGCTTTGGCAAGTGGCCGAGGTCAAGGGCGGAGATTACAAATCCATGCGTCCGCCACCTTGATGAAGCCGCCCAAGAAGCGCTGCGCCTTCTAAAAATGTGAAACAAGTGTATCGACCGATAACGACCACATCTCACTTGGTAAAATTGGATTTTTTGACGAGACTTCTGGACGACAAAAAGACAACTTTTTTAGACCAATTGAGCCGGACAAATGATGAGAATGCTGGGTCAGTAAACCCCAACCTCGCTGCCGGGCTGCGCCGCGACCTTCAACAGCTCAAAAACATATTCTGCAGCGGATCGAAAACAGACAACTCGGAACGTATCGGTGTCGTCCATCCAGAAAGCCGCCGCTACCTGCGCCAAGCGTGAACGCCGGATTTGACCCGGTTGGAAGGCCTCGGGCGACAAATCTACCGGTGCCAGTTTGGCCAGAACTTCGCGCGCCGAATTGCCGGATACACGAAACACAGCCCGCGCATCTGAGACGTTGACTGCCAGAGCATGAACGCCACTCAGCGCGTCTGTCATTGCTGCCAACTTTGCATTCAATTCGGCATAAGGCACCAGTACCAGCAGTTCGTCGGGCGACATCCAACAGACACCGGTGTCGCCTTCGACAAATGCTTCGCGCTGTCCGGGCACTTTTTGGCCGGTCGCATCCTTGACCGCCTTGGCTAACACTTTGTCGGACAGATTTCCACGCACGGTAATCATCCCCTGCAGGCCGCTTTCCTCAACCTTGGCAATGCCGTCATAGCTGGCATGGTTCAATGCGCTGATGGGCTCAGACATTCTGCTTCTCTCCATCTTTGTCGAAGAAGACCGGATCAACGATTTTGGCCTTGTAGATTTTGTCGTCAGTGCCGGGAAATTCGATGATCTCGCCCATCCGGTCCGGTCCGTTCTTGACTAACCCCATTGCGATACCCTTGCCCAGATTAGCCGAGAAATAAGTTGAGGTTACGCGTCCGATCATGTTCCGTTGACCGTTGGCGTTGACGCCCTCGCCTACTGCATAGGCGCCATCGGGGATAACAGAACCATCCACAGTCTCAAGCCCCACCAGTTTCCAGCGATCAGGATCCGTCATATGGCTACGCGAATGGGCACGTTTGCCCAGGTAATCCTCTTTCTTTTTTGAAAGCGCCCAGTGCAGGCCAAGATCTTGTGGGATCACGGTTCCGTCTGTTTCGTCTCCTATCATTATGAAGCCTTTTTCGGCGCGCAGAATATGCAAACATTCTGTGCCATAAGGCATCACACCAAACTCCTGCCCCGCCGCAAACAATGCATCCCAAAACGCTTGTCCCTGGCTGGCAGGTACTGCAATTTCATAACTGAGTTCACCGGAGAACGAGATGCGATAGGCGCGGCAATCGAAGTCACCTATTTTGCCATCTCGCCATTCCATGAACGGCAGGGCATCTTTCGATACATCCATACCATCCAACTTCTCAAGCACCTTGCGGGCATTCGGACCGACAACCGCAACCTGTGCATACTGTTCGGTCACATTGGCGACATAGACTTTCCAATCCCACCATTCGGTCTGAAGCCATTCTTCCATATGCGCGTGTATTCGCTCAGCCCCGCCTGTCGTCGTGTGGCAAAGCCATGTGTCCTCGTCGATACGAGCGACAACGCCATCATCTATCAAAAACCCGTTTTCTGAGCACATCAGACCATAGCGGCATTTACCCACTTTAAGCGTGGACATCATGTTCGTGTACAACATGTCCAGAAATTTGCCGGCGTCTGGGCCTTTGACGATCAATTTTCCCAGAGTCGAAGCGTCTAGAATGCCAAGATTATCGCGAGTATTTTTAACCTCTCGATTCACTGCGTCATGCACAGATTCCCCGGGACGGACATAGGCATAGGGGCGTCGCCATTGACCAACCGGTTCCCAGTCTGCACCGTTCGCGTCATGCCAATCGTGCATCGGTGTACGGCGGATAGGCTGGAAAACCTCGCCCCGCGCTTCGCCACCAATAGCGCCTAAGGAAATCGGGGTGTAAGGCGGACGAAATGTTGTCGTGCCAACCTTTGGAATATCGGAGTCTAATGAGTCAGCAAGTATAGCTAAGCCATTAATATTGCTTAGTTTGCCCTGATCGGTGGCCATGCCCAACGTTGTATAGCGCTTGGTGTGCTCAACGCTTTCATATCCCTCGCGCGCTGCCAGTTGAACATCCGACACTTTGACGTCGTTCTGAAAATCCAGCCAGGATTTCATACGCAGCTGCACCTCGGCATTCGCAGGCATCAACCAGATTGCCTCCATCGGTGCCTCTTCGGCTGCTTCACCTGATGGAGCTCTGGTGTTTTTAGGCTTAAAGCCAGCAGCCTTGGCAGCCGCCTTTCCGGCAGCATGTGCGTCGGCAATCGCTTCACCCAGCGACAAATGCCCATTGGACGACCCCGCAGCCACAACGAACCCGTCGCCATTTGCTCCCAAAGGTGGTCTATTGGGATCAGGACGGAAATGCGCGTTTGCGTCATCCCAGATCAGCTTACCTCCACAATGGGACCACAGATGGACAACCGGCGACCAGCCGCCCGACATTGCAACTGCATCGCACTCGATCTCTTCACGAGCACCACCGATACCGTCCTGGTTACATAGCTGGACATTCTTGACGCGCTTGCCACCTTTGACCTTGGCAATAGCTTTACCCGGATCGACACGTACCCCAAGCTGACGGACTTCCTCTGCCATTGGACCCGCCGTTGCACGCGTATCAACGACACGGATTACGTTCACACCGACCTGTTTCAGGGCAATTGCTGTTCGGTATGCATCATCGTTGTTGGTCGCGATCACGACCCGCTGTCCTGGAGTCACTCCCCAGTTCACAACATAATCGCGCATCGCGGATGCCAGCATGACTCCCGGCACATCATTCCCGGCAAACGACAACGGTCGCTCGATTGCACCTGTAGCGGTGACGACCTGTTTCGCCCGTATACGCCACAAACGATGGCGCGGACCCTGTGTCCCGGGTCTGTGGTCACTCAAACGCTCGTAGCCCAATACGTAACCGTGGTCGTATACTCCGGCCCCCATGCAGCGTGTGCGCATGGTCACGTTATCCATTGTTTCTAGCTCAGAAACCAATTGCTCCACGAACTTATCCACAGGTTTCCCGCCAACGGTTCCACCATCGACCAAAGTACGCCCGCCCCAATGCGCGGTCTGCTCGATCAGCATGACCTTGGCGCCGGACAGTGCTGCGGCTTTTGCCGACTGCAATCCTGCGATACCACCACCGATCACTAAAACGTCGGCAAAACTGTAAAAGTGCTCGTAAGTGTCCGCATCTCGAGAGTCCTTGTCTGGGGCTTTGCCCAGACCTGCAGATTGGCGGATGAACGGCTCGTAGATGTGTTTCCAGAACGGTTTAGGATGAATGAACATCTTATAGTAGAACCCGGCTGGCAAAAATCGGGCCAGCGCAGTGTTAACCGAACCGATGTCGAATTCCAGACTCGGCCAATGGTTCTGCGAGATCGCGGTCAGGCCATTGAAAAGTTCTGTGGTTGTGGCGCGCTGGTTCGGCTCGAACCTATTGCCCTGCCCCAAACCGACCAGAGCGTTGGGTTCCTCTGCACCGCTGGCAACAACTCCGCGAGGACGGTGGTACTTGAAAGAACGGCCAACCATCATCTGATCGTTCGCGAGCAGGGCCGAAGCGAGCGTATCTCCCTCGTACCCCTGCATTGAATTGCCGTTGAAGGAAAACGTGACCGGTTTGGAACGGTCAATCAAACGACCTTGTTTTGCCAGACGGGAGCTCATGCTGCGGACCTTTCGCAGGTTAAGGCGTAGACGCTTTGGGCAGAAGTTTTTTCAAGAACAAGCAGCATCAGGAGTGTCCCCTCCAAGACCACCCTGGGCGTTTAGCCGAGATGGCATTTTTGACTTCTTTCGGAGGCTCGGTGGTTTGCGCAGAATAAGTACCAAAAACTTCGAGCGTTTGCGTACAACGGGCGGCGTGAAACCACTTGCCACATCCGTATGAGTGGCGCCAGCGTTCAAAATGTACGCCTTTGGGATTTTCACGCATGAACAGGTAATCGTGGAATTCGTCATCTGACGAACCCGGGCCATAGCGTTTCAGATGCGCCTCTCCACCTGCGGACAGCTCGGTTTCTTCGGCTTCGACACCGCAATAAGGGCAAGTAAGGACTAGCATAGTTTCATCCTTTCAGTAGCCGGTTGCAGCCAAATCCGGCTGACATTCCACTCAAAAACACGCAAGAGCCTCGATCGAATGCTCGTACTCGGGGTCTGCGATCAAAACGTCTCATCAATGCGCCACCCCTGCTGCAACGCTTTCGTCGATAAAACGGCCTTCTTTGAAGCGGTCCAGCGTAAAGGCTTCGGTTAAAGGCGAATGACCGGTTGCCATCAACTGCGCCATGCCCCAGCCCGAGCCGGGAATGGCTTTAAACCCACCAGTGCCCCAACCACAGTTAATGAAGCAACCGGTCAACGGCGTTTTCGACAAAATGGGTGAGCGGTCGCCGGTCATATCGACGATCCCACCCCATTGACGCAGCATCTTCAGACGCGAAATCATCGGAAAAGTTTCGACAAGTGCACGCACAGTTTCCTCTATATGATGGAACGAGCCGCGCTGGGTATAGTTGTTGAACCCGTCGGTTCCACCACCGATCACCATCTCACCCTTGTCAGACTGTGACATGTAGCCATGTACGGTATTGGCCATCACGACCACGTCCATGCAGGGCTTGATCGGCTCGGACACCAGCGCCTGAAGAGCAATAGCTTCCAGCGGCAACCGGAAACCTGCCATTTCGGCCAATTGTCCCGAATGGCCAGCAACCACAATCCCCAGCTTATCGCAATCGATGGCACCTTTGGTGGTGTCGACACCCACAACGCGGCCGTTTTCCGATCTGACATCAGTGACTTCGCACTGCTGTATGATGTCCATCCCCATCGCCGAACACGCACGTGCATAGCCCCACGCAACGGCATCATGGCGCGCAGTACCGCCACGTTCCTGCCAAAGCGCGCCCAACACTGGGTATCGAGGGCCGTCGATATTGATGATCGGCACCAGTTCTTTCACACGCTCCGACCCGATCCACTCTGTCTTGACGCCCTGCAAAGCATTTGCATGAGCAGTGCGTTGATAGCCGCGTATTTCGTGCTGAGTCTGCGCCAGCATCATTACCCCGCGCGGACTGAACATAACGTTATAGTTCAGCTCTTGGCTCAGATCCTCGTAGAGGCTTCGAGCCTTTTCATAAAGCGCCGCCGATGGATCCTGCAGATAATTCGATCGAATAATGGTTGTGTTTCGGCCCGTATTGCCGCCACCCAACCAGCCTTTTTCGATCACAGCGACATTTTGAATGCCGTAGTTCTTGCCCAGGTAATATGCTGTCGCCAGCCCGTGACCCCCAGCACCGACAATAATGACATCATATCGCTTTTTTGGCTCGGGCGAACGCCACGCCCGTTCCCATCCCGTGTGATATCGCAGCGCCTCACGCGCTACAGCAAAGGCTGAATAGTGTTTCATAAGCGAATCCGTCCGGTCTTCGGTGATTGGGCGCAGATATGCCGCGTACCGTCATTTTACCTGTGCCGTGCAACGTCACAATATCGCATTATTGCGACATGATCGCGCTTCGCGGCTTTTTGCCCCTTTTTTCGTCCGGCCCGGGGGTCTAAGTCTGATGAGCCACTCCGGAGGGACAATGACATTCTGGATTATCACTTCGCTGATAGCATTGCTTATCGCTGGGTTTTTGATTGCCCCTCTTGTGCGTAACCGCCGGGCAGAGGAGTCAACCGCGGCGTATGATCTGAGGGTGTATCGCGAACAGTTGGCCAGTGTGGACCGTGACCTTTCCCGAGGTGTGATCGCAGAGGCTGACGCAGATCGTGTGCGGACCGAAATTTCCCGTAGGATATTGGCGGCCGACGCGCAGGCACGCACTACAGAAGACGCGAAAGGGCCGACAAGAACAGTTTCAGTCATTGCTGTCATTTTGTTGGTCTTATCGCTGGTCGGTGGTGCCTTGGTGATTTACCGGCAGATGGGGGCTGCTGGGTTTCCTGACATGCCACTGTCCGCAAGATTGGCGATGGCCCAGGATTTGCGCATAAACCGTCCTAGCCAAGCTGACGCTGAAAGCATGGCGACTCCGGTCGCTGCACCGACACTCGATGAAAACTACGCCGCGCTGCTTGCCCAGCTGCGGGAGACAGTGGCAGGGCGACCAGACGACATACAAGGCCACACTTTGCTGGCACAGCACGAAACAAACGCCGGAAACTTCAAGGCTGGATATGAAGCTCAGACCAGGGTCATCGAACTTTCTGACGGTGGAGCTTCTGCCGAAGCCTATGCCGATCTGGCCGAAATGATGATCCTTGCTGCCGGAGGCTATGTCTCACCACAAGCCGAGGAAGCGTTGCAGCAGGCACTTGAGCGTGATCCCGAGCAAGGTCCGGCGCGATATTACTGGGGGCAGATGCTGGCTCAGACCGGGCGACCGGACCTTGCCTATCGTGTTTGGGCGGATACGCTTCGCAGTGCTCCTCCGGGCGCTCCCTGGGCCAGCGCCATTCGAAGTCAGATCGACGACCTTGCTTTCCGCGCCGGGGTGTTCAACGCACCGAACCTAAGTTCTGCTCCGGCAATGCCGGGTCCCTCACAAGAAGACATGCAAGCTGCGGCGGACCTTACACCTGAAGAACGTCAAGAAATGATTCAAGGCATGGTCAACCAGCTGTCTGACCGTTTGGCCACCGAAGGTGGAACACCCGAGGAATGGGCCCGCCTGATCGCAGCCTTGGGCGTTCTTGGCGACACCGAGCGCGCAAAGAACATTCGGGATGAAGCGTTGCTTGTGTTTTCTGGCAACGACGCCGCATTGGAAGTGATTCAAATCGCTTCGCAACGCGCTGGTCTAGACCAATGATCTCCGAAGAATTTCAGGACTTTGCCGACGCTCTACCTCAGATGAAGGCATTGATAGGTTTGGATCTTGGCGAAAAAACCATCGGGGTCGCAGTTTCCGATCGCATGCGCACAGTGGCCAGCCCGCTAGAGACGGTGCGGCGCAAAAAATTCTCACTCGACTCAGCTCGTCTTATCGAAATTGCAACAGATCGGGAGATTGGCGGAATAGTTCTGGGGCTTCCCAAAAATATGGACGGATCAGAAGGACCCCGCTGTCAGTCAACCCGCGCTTTTGCCCGAAATCTTTCTCGTTTGACCGATTTGCCAATCGGGTTTTGGGATGAAAGACTTAGTACTGTTGCGGCAGAAAAAGCACTGCTCGAGGCGGATACGACACGAAAACGTCGCGGACAGGTTATCGACCACGTCGCGGCAGGTTATATCTTGCAAGGGGCGCTGGACAGGTTGCGCTTTCTTTGACGGATCGGATGACATTGATGACAAATATGGTTTGGAGAAGGAATGAGGTGGAAAGCCCCTGTATCCAAATTTGTGTTGTGCATCCAACTGAACGCATTTGCACTGGTTGCTATCGCACCATCGAAGAAATCACGCGCTGGTCTAAAATGGAAAGTTCTGAACGCGCTGAAATCATGCAGGACCTGCCAAACCGAAAACCCAGGTTGGCCAAACGTCGTGGCGGTCGCTCTGCTCGGATGCACCGCGACTAGCTTTCATTCAGACTACTCATTTGGATCAGCCAAGTCCCGTTGGCCTGCCTTTCAAGCACGTTTAGGGAAACACCATTTTCAGCAGCTTCGCCTTCCGAAAAACTAGCAAGGCACCAAGCCAAGTTTCCCGATTGACCGGAATCCAAGACGGTGAGAGATTTATTTTCCGTGCCTTCGGTGAACCAATCCCGGTGAAGTTCGGCGATAGCTTTGCGACCCGTCGCAGAACCAAATGGCGAAAAGAGTTGAGCCTCAACTGAATACATGGCAGCACAGCCGTCAGCGTCGGCTTGACGGTAAGCAATCAGGTAGTCTTCGAAAAGTTTGTCCAGCTCATCTCGTACTGCCATGCGCATAGTCTTTCCATCATACATTCTACGGTGCGGTTATCCTGCGGCTAGCCAGGTTTTTGCGCTTTCAATTTCAGCTGACGGGAAATATTGCGCACGAGTGCCAAGAAGATGACTTGCTGTCCGTTGCGCCAACTTTTGCCAAGCCTTATCCCCGACAATCGCCGCGCGATCCAGCATTCCGATATGCCCTGCTGCCAAGCGGAAATGGGCGGCCAACGCCGTTAAACCTTGCCAGCCGTCAAATTCGCGCAAATCGATCAGCAAACGAAACCCCTCTTTGCCGCTCAGCAGCGCGTCCAGATCCGATTGCGCCTGCTTGTATTCATCCGGGTCCAACTTTCCTAGCAAGCTGATCTGAACGCATGGTCCACCTAGATCGGTCACATGAATAGAACCGAGAGACTCACGCATCCATCGACGTGCGGCCTCAAGTTCCTCCATCGAAAAAACCTGTACTGGACAGGGCAAGATCGGTGCAGCCAAACGAATACTGGTTTGCACCCATCCTTGGTCGGCCACCACACCAATACGGTCAAACCCGCGCCAGTGACTGAGACCCAGCTTGGTGTCAGACCACGCTGCACCCAAATCGTAGCCTTTGAATTCTGGCGTCACGATTGCCAATAACCGAACGGCGTCGTGATCGGCAAGTGCGCCTTCAATTGCCGGAACCAGAGTGTTTGTGTAATCCGCGCTGGTAACTTCACCAGACAATTCCACTTCGATCAGTGTACCGTCAGAATTCGTTTGGACCGTAATCATTGAAACCATCCTCCAAAACAGAGCAATGGCAGGAGGTTACGGGAATTCGAGCCATTGCGCCACTCCGCCGGGCAATTCTGGGCGGAAATAGGCGATCATCCGGCCGTCCGGCCCCGCTCGTGCGCTTTCCCCCCAAGGGGCAACACCATGCAGGCAGTGGCGATGAATGACATAAGCCTCGCCGGGGCTTGCTGGCAACTCGACGCGCGAACAGCGGTCGAAAACCTCCCGCCGGGTTGCCTGATATATATCGGTCACATCTGTCTGGGCCAACGCATCATTTGGCACCCCTGTCAGAGCCGTTCGAAACGCATCGCCCAGAATTTTGTGGCTGCCCTCCCAGACGACCATCGGCGACGCACTTGCAGAGACATCGCTAAGCGGAATACCCATCACCCACGCGTGAGGTTCATCAATAATTCGTCTGCGATCAGGACCTGTCGGTTTCAAGCCGTCCACGTGGGCCGCATCCCGTTTTGCGCGATACCGCGCAGCGGCCTCGCTCTCATCCCGTCTTGGACGTGGGTACCCCGGATAAATAACCGAGACCTGACCTTTGTGCAGGTCGATGCCGCCGTAAAGCTGCGTCACGAAATCAACCGCCTGCCCAGTCAAAGGCTGGGAACCCCTTACTCTGCCCACCGCATCATTCTCCAAAACGTCGACGCCGACGAACCAGGTTCCCTCGCATTCATGCCATTGCGCATGAGCCGGATCTGTTACTGCTGCGCGTGCTGCAGGAAGGACGTGCGTTACCCAGCGTTCCAACGCCGGATCGTGTGGGAAAGTAATCCAACCCCTCTCCTCGAATGAGCCTACCAACCCAGTGCCTTTCGCAACATGTTCAATGCCACAAGCGTCAAGAATACCGCAAAGACGCGTTTCAAAGGTTTAGGATTCATTGCGTGAGCAAGTTTTACGCCCCAGGGTGCTGTTATCATAGTCATCGCGATTACAATCCCAAAAGCGATCAGATTAACGGCTCCGACGGTAAAAGGCGGACGATGTTCTGGCGCGATTTCAAAAAACAAAAAAACCAGAACTGAAGGTACCGCAATTATCACACCAAAGCCCGCGGCGGTTGCAACTGCGCGGTGAATGGGCGTGTTGTAAAGGCTCATCAATGGCACGCCAAAGCTGCCGCCACCGATGCCCATCAACACCGACAAAAATCCGACAGAAGGAGACAACAGAATGCGGCGCACCCCAATAGGCATCGCGTCGCCCAACCGCCACTCGGACCTGCCCAACCCCAGATATAGACCGATGACCATTCCAAGAACGCCAAAAAGGGCTTGCAAAACCTCAGTTCGCAACGATGACGCAACCAACACGCCCAAAAGCGCGCCGAGTGCGATTCCCGGACCCCAACCACGTAGAATATCCCAGTCTACCGCGCCTTTTTTATTGTGACTCAGTACGGACCGAACGGACGTGACCACAATCGTTGCCAACGATGTCGCCAAACATAGTTGCATCAGCTGTGGGCCGCCGTAACCCAAGGTTTGAAATGCGTAAAAAAACGCTGGAACCAGAACAATTCCACCGCCCACACCCAGCAAACCTGCCAGGACCCCTGCAAAAGCGCCAATCACAAGCAAAAGGCCCAGCATCTGGGCCAGCAACATAGTCTCGGGCATTATTCCCTCACCCTGGCTAAGGTTCGCATTAAACCGCCGCGTCCTCTTGCGCAGCGGACAAAACGCTTTCCAGCGCCTGCAGCATTATCATGGGCCCGGCGTCTTTCCGCACTGCGCCTTCGGACAGCATTCTGCGCCAGCTGCGCGCTCCGGGACGACCTGCAAACAGACCTAACATATGCCGGGTGATCTGGTGCAAACGCCCACCGCTGGCAAGGTGTCTCTCTACATATGGCACCATTTTTCTTACTACCTCAAAAGGATCAACGGTTTGCCCTGTTTGAAAAATCAGCCTATCCGCATCAGCCAGAATTTCGGCTGGGTGGTGATAGGCGGCGCGTCCGATCATGACCCCGTCCAAACCAGCGTCCAGCATTGCCCGGGCCTGAGTAAGCGAAGTGATGCCACCATTGACCGAGATATGCAGGTCCGGAAAGGCAGCCTTCATCTGGTGAACCAAGGCGTAATCCAGCGACGGAATATCCCTGTTTTCCTTGGGGCTTAATCCTTGCAACCAAGCTTTGCGTGCATGAATTATGACACGGCGGCAACCGCTGGCTCTGATTTGCTCTAAGAAATCGGGGAGGACTTCGGTCGGGTCTTGTTCGTCCACTCCGATCCTACACTTAACAGTGACATCGACATCGACCACTTCTCGCATGGCGCTGACACAGTCCGCGACGCGACCGGGCTCTCTCATCAAAACGGCGCCAAAAGTGCCGGATTGAACCCTGTCGGACGGGCAACCACAGTTCAGGTTGACCTCGTCATAACCGGCTTGCTCCCCAAGTATCGCGGCCTGAGCAAGCTCCTGCGGATCGGATCCCCCCAATTGCAGTGCAACTGGATGTTCTTGGGTGCTATGGTCGAGCAAATGCAACGCTCCTCCGCGCACCAGCGCCGGAGCCGTAACCATTTCGGTATAAAGCAAAGTCCGTGAGCTAAGCAGACGATGAAAGTAACGACAGTGACGGTCTGTCCAGTCCATCATAGGAGCGACCGAAAGGCGAAAATCACCATAATTATTTATAATATCTGAATTTTCGTCTTTTCTGTTCATTTTAACAACTGCCTGTTTACAGCCGATCGTTGTCTGCTCTGGTCTATTGGTACAACAAATGCCGCATCGCAACACCAAAAGCTGCAACTTGGCGGACCATCCGTAAGCGAGAACGCGGGATCAGCGTTTGTTTCTATTAAGTAAAATGTCCTACAGATCAAAGTCCATTGATGTCATTCCCAGCGTCATGCTGGCACTGCCTTCCCGTTTGAAATGCACGGGACGCCGCCACAACTTGCGGCATTGTTGAACCTTGGATCATTGTTGTCTCTTCAACACCATACCTGGTTCAAAGAGACCGTGGGCAAGTATGACGGCTCTCGAAGCTTAATTCGTTGGATGTCACGCCACCAGAAATCCGATTAACGCGTAACAGCCCGGTTGAGGCGGAAACAACAGTGGATTTTTTTGCAAAGCCGGCGACCATGACGGCATTCGGCGTATGGATCGCAATCTGGCAGGACAAGTCTTCTGCGACCAAACGAAGCTGCATCCGAACAATTCCGATCGCTAAGTCAGGTCGATCAAAATTCAGATCTTCTGAACGGCAACCTGCGCACCCTTTATCGCTTTGATGCGTAAATTTGCGGCGTTTTCGCCCAAAAACTCGTGAAAGGCGCGCATAACCCCATCTTTCCACCATCCTTTACGGTGGTAGTCATCCAACATGATGACACCCCCAGTCTGCATCTTAGGCAGAATTGCTTTTAGGTCCGCCTTTACACCTTCGTAGGAGTGATCCCCATCTACGTAGGCGAAGCCGATGCTGCCATCTTTGAACTGGTCCATCGCAGGGACAGAAAAATCCCGAATAACAGCAATTTTGCCGCGCGCGATCTCATCCTTATAATTGTTCTTCACAGACTCATAAATTCGATCCATGTCCTTCTTGCTGCGTGCGCCAGCCAGCGAAACACCATCTTCAGGGTCTTCCTGAACACCCCAAGGATCGATGAGGAACAACTTGGACGGCCGCAGACCTTCCAGCAAAATCTGCGAAAACTCGCCCTTCCAAACGCCTATCTCGATGCTCAGTTTGCCTTTTGGCATAAGCTCCAACAGTTCGCGTCGAAGACCATCTTTTCGCTCTCGCTGTTTGGCGCGCTTGCCCCGTCGCACGGTCGCGGTTACCGGATTCGCCACGGGCTTGGCTTCCACCTCAGTGTTTTGCAAAACATTAACAAAATCAGCCCAATCCGACCGGGCCCTGAGATTCTTGGCCTTAGACAAATGCCAAGCGCAAGCATCATCATGTAATTCAGCCAGTCGGGCATCGTTCATGATTTCCGCGCGTATTTTGTGCATTTTTGGCATATGGCCAAGGATAGAACGGTCCTCCACATGGTTGTGGTTCATCATTTTCCAGTATTCCAAACCCTGGTCTTGGCTTATGTGGTTTGTGCGGCCACGATCACGCTTAACCAGAAAGCTATCGGTACTGCGAACTGCATAGTGATGAATACGTGCATAATCGTGGCTGAAGCCACGCCATGCGCGCCACTTGACCTGATCAGCAGGAAACAGATTGCCACCGGAGTCGCGCCAAAGAACACCTTGATAAGGAGCGTCGGGATCAATCGCGTGTTTCGCGTCGATCCGCGGGCGATGGGCGCGAAACCTATTGAACTTCCCATTATTTCGGAAAAGCGTTTTAAAGCCTTTCGCCCTTTGATGCGGGTATTTGTCTTCAGGTGCCGCGCGGAAAAAAGTCTCGGGCACCGGGCGATTTACAAAGTCGTTTTGACCGCCTTGACCAAACATGCGCCAGCACATCGAGATCGCATCTGCATCGCCGCTAGCCGCGACAAAACTGCGAATGTCGCCTCCGGGCACGCGAACATTGATATATTCGTCGACGTCCAGACTTAGAATCCAATCCGAAGCAAGATAACTGGAGTGACTTCTGGCCTTTGAAAAAGCAACAGTCTGCGGTTTCTCCTTGGGACCGACCGGATTACGTTCGTGATGGACCCAACCCAATTCCTGCATCCGCTCGGCAATCGCATCAGTTCCATCGTCGCAGTCGTTCGTAAAGATCAGAATATCATCAAAGCCTATCGATCGGTTGTATGCCACCCAATCGATCATGAAAGGCCCTTCATTCTTCATCGTTGTCACGATGAGAAATGTTTCATCCGTCATTCTTTGCTCTCTTGCCTGTACCACCCACGGATTATTGATTTTGTGTTTAAATTACAGCTTGGTTTTTGTCCAATCTGGATGGTGGTTGGCGGAATTAGCGCGGTGATCCGAATTGGCCCATGCCCCCGACCTTGCTTAAGATCGCTCGAGGTTGGTTACCCAGCTGCTCCTCGGTTGGCTGGGATCACCTCATAACCCGGCTCTTCTGGTTCATCGTCTTCCATCTCGGCGGGAAAACCGGGTGCTCGGATGTCCAATCCAGTCGCTTCCTCCAGTCGCCGTATGATATTGGGTGATAATTCCCTGTCGCCGTAACGCGCTATGCCGTCTTCGAAAATTTTTATCATCAGCGGGTTTATCTCAAGCGGAACGCCCGCGCGATCGGCAACGTCCTGAAACAGGCCAATGTCTTTTTTGACCAAATCCATCGTGAACGAGATATCACGGGAACCGTTCAAAATGACCTGACTTTCGGTTTCATGAACAAAAGATGTGCCCGACGAAATCTTGATTGCCTCATAGGTCGTGTTCAGGTCCATCCCAGCAGCTTTCGCAGTAACCAATGCCTCGGCGCATGTTATCAGGTTCGCCGTAGCGAGGTAGTTGGTAAGAACTTTCAATACAGAGGCCGACCCCAGCTCTCCAGTGTGCAGCACACGTCTACCCATTGTCGTTAGGAAGGGCAAAATCAGATCGAACGTACCTCGGTCGCAACCTGCAAAGATAGAAATGTTACCCGTGGCTGCTCGGTGGCATCCGCCAGAAACCGGACAGTCGACGGCAGATCCTCCTCGGTCGATAACCAGGGCCCCAAGCCGTTTGACCTCGGCCTCGTCGGTTGTGGACATCTCCATCCAAATTTTACCGTTTCCGACCTCAGGCAACATCATTTGCATTACCGCGTCTGATGCAGCAGGTGACGGCAAGCAAGTAATCACTGCGTCGCAATCACGCATCATCTGTGCCGGATCTTTTGCAGCCTTGGCTCCTTTGGCAACGAAGTCGCTGACAAGATCCGAATTCAGGTCATGCACGGTCAGATCGATGCCGTTGCGCAGCAGCGACCCCGAGAGTTTTCCGCCCACATTTCCAAGACCGATGAAACCAACTTTCATAAAGCGTCACTCCATGCTCGCACTCTTGCGGACATGCCAGCACGAGACAGTGGCGCACGTCGTGCCGCCCACCGACGCTGGCAGGTCGTTTTTAACCCCCCAATGCAATCCAGTGAAGCGACTCGCTTGACAAGGCGCCTGCAGGTGCCGCATGTCCGATCCGTTGGTGTCTGCAACAGCAGATGAAAAGGGAATGCGTCAGCGGGTTAAACCGTCAAACGCAGCCGCCCCCGCGACCGTGACCGGAGAGGGTGCCCAATGCCACTGGCCCGAATGGCCGGGAAGGCGGGACACCTGCCAGAGGCCTCCTCTGACATCCGTAAGCCGGGAGACCTGCCAGCGCCCGAAATCCAGACCGGACGGGGTGTTCCGGTGTCGGGACCATTGCGAACAGCGTGGCCCGCATGAGACCCCGTCCCCCACGTACCGCAGAAGGGGGATGAGAGAAGTGACAGAAACCGCACCAGTCGAACTGCTGGTTTGCACGACTTGTCGGCGCGGGCTTCCCATCGAGGATGACACCCAACGCCCCGGAACAGTGCTCCATCGGGCTTTAAAGCAGGCCGACTTGCCTTCTGGCGTAACACTAAAGGCGGTCGAGTGCCTTTCAAATTGTAATCAGGGGTGTTCCATCGTCCTGCGTGGTGGACCGACACGTTGGACCTTTGTCTATGAGAACCTGAACGAAATTGATCATATTGAGACGATTGTCGATGGCGCCACCAAGTACCTCGCCACAGGTGACGGCTTGGTCAAATGGCGTGAACGTCCTGAACATTTCCGCAAAAACTGTGCGGCCCGCATTCCACCGATTGGAGCCTGACAAATGAGCAACCTAGAAAAACTTCCCGTTACTGTGATCACTGGCTTTTTGGGTTCAGGCAAGACCACACTGGTCCGCCATCTGATGCAGAACCCTCAGGGTAAGCGTCTGGCTGTTGTGGTGAACGAGTTTGGCGATGTGGGTGTCGACGGTGACATTCTGAAATCATGCGCCATTCCGGATTGTCCAGCCGAAAACATTATGGAACTGGCCAATGGCTGTATTTGCTGCACTGTGGCCGACGACTTCATCCCGACTATCGAAGCGCTGATGGCGCTCGAGCCGCGCCCCGATCATATCCTGATTGAAACCTCAGGGCTGGCATTGCCCAAGCCATTGCTAAAGGCGTTTGACTGGCCGGATATCCGGTCAAAAATTACCGTTGACGGGGTAATTGCATTGGCGGATGCCGAAGCAGTTGCTGCAGGTCGGTTTGCGCCAAATGTCGAAGCCGTGGATGCCCAGCGCATGGCAGACGACTCGATTGACCATGAAACGCCACTGTCCGAGGTGTTTGAGGATCAGATTTCGTGCGCCGACATTATCCTGCTAACCAAACCTGATCTGGCCGGTCCCGAAGGCGTAGCCAAGGCGCGCGCGATCATCGCAGCCGAAGCCCCGCGCTCCCTGCCTGTTGTCGAGGTTGCCGAAGGTGCAGTAGATGTGCGCGTGGTCCTTGGTCTCGAAGCCGCAGCCGAAGATGATATGGATGCCCGTCCATCGCATCATGACGGTCACGATGATCACGAACACGATGATTTTGAAAGCATTATCGTCGATCTTCCTGAACAGAGCGATCCAGCAGATCTGGTCGCAAGGATAGAACATCTGGCCAATGAGTTGAATATCCTTCGCGTCAAAGGTTATGCGGCCGTCACCGGCAAACCTATGCGTTTGTTGGTTCAGGCAGTCGGATCGCGCGTGCGTCACCAATTTGACCGCCCGTGGAAACCTGACGAAGATCGCCGATCCCGTTTGGTGGTTATCGGAGAACATGACGACATCAAGGAAGCAGAAATTCGCAACATTCTTGTAGGTGTTGCCGAGCCAGCCGAGTAAAAAATGCACGTCGTCTTCCGCGAAAGCCACGGGCTTGAAGAAACAGAGACCCCAACCGATCTTGGCCAAAGCCCGGCAGATTTGGTTGTTTTATCTTTTTCTGACAGCGACCTGGGAGCTTTCGCGGCGGGTTGGCATCGTGGCGGCGGACCTGATGGTCGGATGCCGACACTGCGACTGGCTAATCTAACGGCATTGAAACACCCGCTTTCCGTCGACACCTATATCGAACAGACGCTGGAGGGCGCCAAAGGCATACTTGTCCGATTGATAGGGGGCGTTCCTTACTGGTCGTATGGCCTACAACAAGTTTTGGCGCTGGCACAGGCCAAGGGTCTGGCGCTGGCAGTATTACCAGCAGACGGGCGCGAAGATACCCGACTGGACGGCTATTCAACACTGCCTATTTCCACACTGCGCAGGTTGACGAATTTATGTGATACCGGCGGCGAAGTTGCGGCGCAGGCAGCGTTGGCGCAAATGGCGCTGGCAGCGGGCCTGTATGCCGGGCCGGTCATGGGCGCAAAAACCATCCCTGAATGTGGAGCATGGTGCCCGGATCGAGGGGTAATCTCGACCGACAACGCGTTTTCAGAAAACCCGAGACGAATTCTGGTGACATTCTACCGCGCTTATCTGACCTCAGCCGATACAGCGCCTGTGACTGCCTTGATCCGCAGCTTGCGTTCACGCGGTTTCGAAGCGTTGGGTTTATTCGCTCCGTCATTAAAGGCGCCGTCATCTGCCGATTGGCTGCGTGATACGGTTTCGGCGCTAAAACCGGCAGCCATAATAAATGCCACGTCATTTTCGGGCAGAGGCGCCTCGGGCACCTCACCTTTGGACGCCGCCAACGTACCAGTTTTTCAAGTTGCGCTCGCTACTTCGCGCCGAAAGGCCTGGGCCGAAGCTGAACGCGGTCTTTCGCCTGCTGACCTCGCCATGCACGTGGTACTGCCCGAGGTAGACGGACGAATTTCGGCAGGTATTGCCTCGTTCAAAGAACCAGGCAAACGCGACGCCAGTTTGGAGTATTCGCGCTTCGCGCACCGGCCAGAACCGGAACGGATCGAAGCAATCGTCGACCGCGTTTTCGGCTGGCTGAAGCTGAACGAAAAACCAAAACCAGAGCAAGTTCCCGTTTTAGTGCTATCCACTTACCCCGGCAAGGATTGGCAAATGGCTCATGCCGTCGGCTTGGATGCATTGGCGTCGGCCGAGGTGATGCTGTCAGATTTAAAGACAGCCGGTTATGTGACCGGACCAGTAGAACAAATCGCAGATGCATTGCCGAACGCCCGGATTTCTTGGCCCCTTACAAAATATCAGGAGGCATTGAGTGACCTTCCCGATCAACTACGCGGTGACCTCGAAGCTGTTTGGGGCAAACCTGAAGACGACCCCGCATATTTTAATGGTGCGTTTCATTTTACTGCTTTGCAACGTGGCAAAGCGGTTGTTGCCCTTCAACCCGAGCGCGGAACGCCGGAGTTGCGGGATAACGAATATCACGATCTTTCCCGCACACCGCGGCACGGATATGTCGCCTTTTATCTTTGGTTGCGGCGTGGGTTGAATGCCGATGCGCTGATTCACATAGGTGCACATGGCACACTGGAGTGGCTTCCCGGCAAGTCGGTGGCACTTTCTGCAGAATGTTGGCCCGAAGCGTTAATCCGTGACCTACCGGTAATATATCCTTTCATCGTCAATGACCCCGGTGAGGCTGCTCAGGCCAAACGCCGGATCGGTGCAGTCACGTTAGGTCACATACCGCCGCCTATGAAGCAAAGCAGCACTCCAGACCGGATGGTGCGGTTGGAAACTCTGTTAGACGAGTTTTCAAACGCCGACGGCCTTGACCCCAAACGCCGAGACCGATTGCAGACCGATATCCGCGACGAGGCCCAAGCCATAGGGCTGGAGAGCGATCTGGGGTTGGATCAAACAATGTGCGCCGCCGAAGCGATTACCCGAATCGACCGTTTTGTCTGTGACATCAAGGAAAGTCAGTTTGGCGACGGATTGCATATCTATGGCCGCGCCACTGATGTTACGGGAATTTTTGACCCCGCTCCTTCTGCTGAAGCAGAACGAGTGGCTCTGTTGGATGCACTTGCGGGCAAACGGATAGCAGCCGGTCCATCCGGCTCTCCGTATCGTGGCCGTTCCGATGTTTTACCCACAGGACGCAATCTTTACACGACCGATCCGCGCTCGGTTCCCACGCGCGCGGCTTATGCGCAAGGTGTAAAACTGGCTGAGGAACTGGTGCGGCGACACCTGCAAGAAGAAGGCGATTATCCCAAGGGTCTTATCGTTGATTTGTGGGGTTCCGCCACTATGCGTACCGCCGGAGAGGAATTCGCCATGGCACTTCATTTGCTAGGTGTAAGACCAATCTGGGACAAGGGGTCCGAACGGGTCTCCGGTATTGAAGTTTTGCCAATCACCGATCTTGAGCGCCCGCGGCTGGACGTCACCTTACGTATTTCCGGCCTGTTTCGAGACGTATTCCCGACCCTTTCGGCTCTTTTTGGTCAAGCCGTGAAGGCCCTTTCAAGTAGGGATGAAGCGCCTGATTGGAACCCTTACGCAGGGAAAGAACCTGCTGCCCGGGTCTATGGACCCGCCCCGGGTAGCTATGGCTTGGACATGACCCACCTGTCTGAAACTTATACGGATGAGGCGCTCGGACAGGCTGGTGAGGCTTGGTTGGACGCCAGCTCATTCGCGTTTGAAGGCGAGCATATCGCGCAGGACAGGGAAGGTATCTCGCAATTAGTCGCTAATGCAGATAGTTTCGTACACCTGCAGGATTTGACCGAGACCGACCTTTTGCTTGCCAATGACTACGCCACTCATGAGGCTGGTTTTGCAGCTGCTAAAAAGCTTACAGGCGGCAGCGCTCAACTCTACCACCTGGACAACACCAACCCGGAAAACCCACGAGCGCGTACTTTGCCCGAAGAGATCAGCCGCGTTGTCCACGCCCGCGCCGCCAATCCCAGTTGGATCGCCGGCATGCAAAGACATGGATTCCGGGGCGCGGCGGAAATTGCTGCAACGTTGGATCACATGGCGTCTTTCGCGCATCTTTCAGGGACGGTCGCGCCGCATTTGTTCGACCTTTATCACGATGCGACGTTGGGGAATGAAAAGGTCGAGGCTTTTTTGAAAGAAGCTAACCCACAGGCGCATCTGGCAATGCAGGATCGTTTCCGCGCGTTGTTGGAAGCTGGTCTCTGGGATACGCGCCGAAACTCTATTCGGGCTGACTTGGAGGGTCTCGGATGAGCCCGCCGCTGATAAAGGGCTGGTGTCCCAGCGCGCACCGACCAATGATGTCGGGAGATGGTTTAATAGTGAGAGTGCGACCTCGGCTGGCGCGTTTGGATGTAAGACAGGCTATTGCGCTTTGCGAGCTTGCAGATCGGTTCGGAAACGGCACAATTGACCTGACCAATCGTGCAAACCTTCAGCTTCGCGGAGTAGCACAAGCAAACCACAAAAAATTACTTACAGAGCTGGCCGAATTAAACCTTTTGGATGCCGAACCCGGCATTGAGGTCCGGCGCAATATTCTTGTTTCACCGCTGTATCGAAACGGAGACCAGACGACGACGCTTGCTGAAGAGTTGATGAGAAGACTGGCGGAACTTCCTGAACTGCCAGCAAAATTTGGACTTGCAGTCGATGTCGGCCAAACCAGATTGCTTGCGGCAGATTCCGCCGATATCCGGTTGGAGAGAGGTTTGGACGGGCTGGTTTTGCGTGCTGACGGTGCCGAGACCGGGTGCTCGATTACTGAAGATGAGGCCGTTGATCAGGTGATCCATTTGGCGCGTTGGTTCGCCCAATCCTTTACACCTAGCTTGCGTCGTATGGCCCAGCTGATTGCTGAACGCGATCTGCCGCTGAAATGGCAAGGCAAGGAAGTAGTTCCGATTGGGCCTATTATCCAACCCGGATCGAGTGAAATCGGACCAGTTTACGGTGCCGCTTTCGGCCAGCTTCCTGCCAGCAAGCTCTCGGAGCTGATCGAGGCATCTGGTGCCACTGCTATTCGAGTCACCCCGTGGCGAATGTTTATTTTGGAAGGCGGATCAGTGAAACAGGCATCGGCATTTGTCACTCACGAAAGCGATCCACTTGTCACCGCCGACGCCTGCCCCGGTGCCCCTCATTGTCCACAGGCGGAAATGGAAACGCGTACAATCGCCCGAGCCCTTGCGCCCCGCGTCTCCGGCAGCCTTCATGTTTCTGGATGCGCCAAAGGATGTGCCCGAAAGAAACCAGCAGACATAGTTTTGGTCGGCAATTCTGGACGATTTGATCTTGTAAAACGGGGCCGTGCAGGGGATGAGCCCTGCCAACGCGGACTGACATCCGAAACGCTTATGACTATGGACCTGACGTGATGCCCTATGAATATGAAACCGACGGCGCAGCGATCTACAAACAAAGCTTTGCAACCATCCGGTCCGAAGCCGACCTTGCCGGTTTCGATGCAAATGAAGAGCAGGTCGCTGTCCGCATGATTCACGCGGCAGGAATGGTCGGGCTTGAGGAATTCGTGCGTTTCTCTCCCGGGTTTGTTGTCACCGCCCGAACGGCATTGGAAAACGGGGCGCCAATCTTGTGCGATGCACGGATGGTTTCTGAAGGCGTCACGCGGTTCCGCTTACCTGCCAATAACGAAGTGATTTGCACTCTGCATGACGAGCGTGTCCGCCCTATGGCCGCAGATATGAGCAACACCCGCTCAGCTGCAGCATTGGAGCTTTGGCGCCCGCATCTTGATGGCGCTTTGGTCGCCATTGGAAACGCACCGACGGCACTGTTCCATCTGCTCAATATGCTTGAAGACCCTGATTGCCCAAGGCCTGCCGCAATTATCGGCTGCCCAGTTGGATTTGTTGGAGCGGTGGAGTCTAAGGATGCATTGTGGGAGGCGCAACCTGTGCCTTCTTGTATTGTCAAAGGCCGACTTGGTGGCAGTGCAATAACCGTTGCGGCGATCAACGCCATAGCGAGCCGCGCGGAATGAGCGCTGGCACTATATATGGCGTGGGTTTAGGTCCCGGCGACCCGGACCTTATTAGCGTCCGCGCCGATCGCTTGCTGCGCAATTCCCGGCACGTCGCGTTTTTTCGCAAACCCGGTCGCAGCGGTCAGGCCCGCAACATTGTGAATGGTATTATCCCAAGAGATGCCGTCGAATTCCCCATGGAATATCCGGTCACAACGGAAATCCCGATCCAAGACCCTCGCTACAACGAATTGCTGTCTGCGTTCTACGAAAGCTGCGCAGCGCATCTAAAGTCAATAACTGATCGAGGGGACGATGTCGTCGTGCTTTGCGAAGGAGATCCATTTTTCTATGGTTCTTTCATGCACCTTTACAGTAGGTTACGGGAGTATTCTAAAGTCGAGATCGTTCCAGCAATTACCGGAATGTCCGGCGCTTGGACGGCGACCGGCGACCCTATCACTTGGGGTGACGACATACTTACTGTGCTTGTCGGTACGTTGCCCGAAGAGGTTCTTACCGAACGCATGGCGCAAACCGATGCGCTGGTTGTGATGAAGATAGGGCGCAATATCGACAAGGTGAAACGATCATTGCAATCCGCGGGGCTCTATGATCGCGCGTGGATCGTCGAATACGCGCAGATGCCTAATCAGCGGGTTTGCAAACTGTCGGAAAATTGTGAAGGTATCACACCTTACTTTTCGATCATCATCGTGCACGGTCAAGGTCGCAGGCCATGAGTGGATGGGTCAAGATCGCGGGGTTGGGACCTGGTGACAAAGCTTTGGTGACACCAGAAGTTACGCAATCATTAGCTGAAGCCACTGACGTAGTGGGTTACATCCCGTACGTTGCTCGGATAGCTGAACGACCCGGCCTTACCCTGCATGTCAGCGACAACCGCGTTGAGATCGACCGATCAAACCACGCCCTGAAAATGGCAGCAGAGGGCAAACGGGTGGTTGTGGTGTCCTCGGGCGACCCAGGCGTTTTCGCCATGGCAGCAGCCGTGTTCGAGGCGTTAGAAAACGGCCCAAATGAATGGCGAAACATTCAAATTGACGTCCTGCCGGGAATTACGGCGATGCTGGCCGCATCGGCACGGGCCGGTGCGCCGCTGGGCCACGACTTCTGCGCCATAAATCTGAGCGACAACCTTAAACCCTGGTCCCTGATCGAAAAACGCCTGCGCCTTGCAGCGCAGGGAGATTTTGCCATGGGATTTTACAACCCACGATCAAAATCACGCCCCCAAGGATTTGAAAGAACCTTGGGAATACTACGCGAAGAATGTGAACCAGAACGTGTGATAATCTTCGCTCGGGCGGTGTCCCGACGCGACGAGACAATCAAATTCTCGACACTGGCTGACGCCACGCCAGAAATGGCTGATATGCAAACGGTGGTTATCGTTGGCTCATCACGCACGCGAATTATCGAAAGAAATTTAAAACCAATTGCTTACACACCGAGGTTCACTCCAGAATGAGCCAGCCATTCCAAAACCTGCGGGACACTCGAAAACTCGGTTCGCTTTGGCAGGATCGGACGATCTATCATCAGCACCGGAATACCCAGTGCACGTGCGGCGTCCAGCTTGGCACGTGCTCCGGAACCACCCGCATTCTTGGAAACCACCAAATCGCTTTGGTGAGACTCGATCAAAGCCCTGTCATTTTCGACGGTGAAAGGCCCGCGCGAAACGACCACTTTGCGCCGCGGCAACGGCAAGCTCTCAGCATCATCAACGACTCGAAGAAGATAGTGATGTTGAGGCAGCGCGGCAAATTCCTCAAGGTGCATACGCCCCACAGCCAGAAAGATTCGCTTGGCTGGTCCTTGCAGCGCAGCAACCGCGCCAGCAAAGTCGGGCACGCGCTGCCAGCGATCCCCGGGCTGTGGGGACCAAGCAGGTCGCGTAAGCGCTGCCAGCGGAACCTCTGCTCTGTGGCAAGCCGCGATCGCGTTACTGCTCATTCGGGCGGCAAAAGGATGGGTTGCGTCAATGACATGGCTGACAGAATGGTCTCTGAGGTATTGCTCCAGCGCCATCATTCCGCCAAAGCCCCCAACGCGCACAGGCAAAGGTTGCGGACGCGGCTCGGTGACTCGACCGGCATAGGAATACGTTGCATTGATACCTTGATACGCGATTTCTTTGGCCAGCGCGTTAGCCTCGGTCGTGCCCCCAAGGATAAGGAGGTTTGGCATGTCTGAGACTCCGTGGTTGACCGTTTTGGGACTGGGAGAGGATGGACTGGATGGCCTGCCCCGTTCAAGCCGTCAAGTTCTGAAGCGTGCCGAAGTGATCATGGGTCCGCCCCGGCACCTGGCATTGGTCCCGGAAACCGGAGCCGAGCGGATCGAATGGCCGGTGCCTTTTTCCGATGGACTTCCGGTTCTGAAAGCACTGAAAGGTCGAAACACAGTGGTGCTCGCCTCAGGTGATCCTTTTTGGTTTGGCGCAGGATCTGTCATTGCCCGCGAAATCGACCCGGCGGAATGGGTCGCGTTGCCTGGTCAATCGACCTTTTCGCTGGCAGCCGCGCGGCTGGGTTGGCCGCTGGAGGGCACACTTACTTTTGGATTGCACGCGGCCCCTTTGACCCGTTTGAGACCGCATTTGTCCTCGGGGTTACGTACCATTTTGCTGCTGCGTGATGGACCGGCAGTTGCAGAGCTTGCAACCTACCTCTCAGAAACGGGTTTCGCAGACAGTAAGTTACATGTGATGGAAGCTCTCGGAGGTTCGCGAGAACGCGCGCAGAGCGTTTCACTAACCGAAGCTCTTTTAGGTTCTTTTGAACACCCGGTTTGTGTCGGATTGGAAGTTAAAGGTAAAGGCAGTTCCTTTCCCAAAGCCTCTGGCAAGCCTGACGAAATATTTGAATCTGACGGTCAGATTACAAAGCGCCCTGTTCGGGCACTGACCCTATCCGCCTTAGCCCCCCAGCGGGGCGAACATCTTTGGGACATCGGCGGTGGAACTGGGTCAATCAGCATTGAATGGCTAATGTGCGATCCCACTCTTACAGCAACCTCGATTGAACCGCGAATTGATCGCGCTGAACGCATTAGACGTAACGCAGACGCGCTGGGTCAGGACCGCCTGCATGTTGTCCATGGTACTGCGCCGGACGTGCTGTCTGAACTTAGATTGCCTGATGCTGTTTTTATTGGCGGTGGACTTAGCGATCAATTGATCGATTGGCTTAGCGCGAACCTTCGACCGGGCACCCGACTAGTGGCGAACGCAGTTACACTTGAAAGCGAAGCAACGTTGGCAAACTATCACGAAGCGTTAGGAGGAGATCTCCTGCGAATCGAATTGGCCCATGCTTCAGCCTTGGGAACTCAGCGTGGCTGGAAACCCACCCATCCAATCGTGCAATGGAGCGTTACGTTATGATTGTCGCAGGGCTTGGGTTTTCCACAGCCGCAACAGCGGACAGCCTGCGCGCCGCATACGAATTGGCGGCGCGAGGGTGCACCATCGATGCGCTAGCAACCGTCGCGAACAAAGAAGGCCATAAGGCACTGACTGAATTTGTGCGGTTAACTGGCCTGCCCCTGTGTTACATCCGGGCCGCAGAACTCGCCGAACAACGCACTCTTACCTGCTCGCCCCAGAGCCAAGCGACTTACGGAACCGGCAGCGTTGCCGAGGCGTCCGCTTTGGCCGCGGCAGGCAGCGACGCGCGTCTGGTTTCCCCAAGACATATTTCGAATGATCGGCTCGCCACTTGCGCCATCGCCATCGGAGGACAAACATGACCGTTCATTTCATTGGCGCCGGACCAGGCGCTGCCGATCTATTAACTCTGCGTGGGCGCGATATCATCGCGTCATGCCCCGTATGTCTCTATGCTGGATCTCTGGTGCCAGAAGGGATTTTGGCGCATTGCCCCGAAGATGCAAAAATCGTGAACACTGCGCCGATGGACTTGGATCAGATCATGGCCGAAATCGCGAACGCACATTCAAATGGACATGATATTGCGAGGCTGCACTCTGGGGATTTATCGGTTTGGTCCGCGATGGGCGAACAGATACGGCGACTAAAGGAAATGGGTATTCCTGTCAGCGTCACGCCTGGCGTACCTTCATTCGCTGCAGCCGCTGCCTCTCTCGGCACCGAACTTACGCTGCCTGGTCTGGCACAATCGGTTGTACTGACCCGAACGCCGGGGCGAGCTTCGTCTATGCCCGAGGGAGAAACACTTAGCAACTTCGCCCGCACTGGGGCTACGCTGGCAATCCATCTGTCGATCGGGAATTTGGACAAGGTTATCGCGGATTTGACTCCGACCTACGGCGCGGATTGCCCGGTTGCAGTTGTCTATCGTGCCAGTTGGCCGGATGAACGAATAATTCGCGCTACATTAGCGTCCCTAAAAGACGCCGTGGACGAGAGCATTTCTCGCACGGCTCTGATCATGGTCGGACCCGCTTTGGCAGGTGAAGGATTTGACGAAAGTTGCCTGTATTCCAAAACTTATGACCGTCGATACCGTCCGCAAAGCGCAGATAGTCCATGGTCCAGTTGGAGCCACGGAGATGACTAACCCCCCGGGTGTCCTGATATCTGCCCCGTCCTCTGGCACGGGGAAAACAACGGTCATGTTGGGCCTTTTGCGGGCACTTGCAGAAGACGGGATGGTCGTGCAGCCATTCAAAAGTGGGCCGGACTACATCGACCCTGCTTTTCATCGTGCGGCGGCGGGAAGAGCTTCGTTCAACTTGGACAGTTGGGCAATGGGGCCGTCCTTGATCGGGGCGATTGCGGCCCAAGCAACCGGCGCAGATATCGTAGTGGCCGAAGGCTCGATGGGTCTATTTGATGGGGTGGCAAAAACAGGTGAATCGGGTCACGGCACCAGCGCTGAAACGGCGCAACGCATGGGTTGGCCTGTGGTTTTGGTTTTAGACGTCGGTGGTCAGGCCCAATCTGCGGCCGCAACTGCGTTGGGATTTCGGATGTACAACCCCGAACTACCCTTTGCCGGGGTTATCCTGAACCGTTGTGCAAGCCCTCGCCACGAACGTTTGACACGTCTGGGTATGGAACGCGCAGGCATGCCAGTTCTGGGTGTATTACCGCGCCGTGGCGACCTGACCCTTCCAGAACGGCATCTGGGCTTGATACAGGCCGTAGAGCATCCAAATCTTGAAAAAGCCATCGTTGGATACGCGGCGTTTCTACGTGAACATGTGGATCTTGAGGCAATCAAGCGCGCGGCTTCTTCAGGCCCATATCGGCAAACGTCTTCGGCGCTGCCGCGCCCGCCCGCGCAACGTATCGCATTAGCGCAAGATGCGGCATTTTCCTTTGCTTATCCACATTTGGTGGAGGGGTGGCGCGCAGCAGGTGCTGAAATTCTTCCGTTTTCACCGCTGGCTGACGAGGCTCCGGCCAAGGATAGCGATCTGGTTTGGCTTCCTGGGGGGTATCCTGAACTTCACGCTGACAGAATTGCAGCCGCGGAAACATTTAAAACCGGCTTGCGCGCGCACGCAAAAACGAAACCTGTGCACGGGGAGTGCGGAGGCTATATGGCGCTCGGTCGCGGTCTGATCGATAAGGAAGGCCAGCTCCACCCCATGGTTGGGCTCTTGGGACTGGTGACCTCATATGAAAAACGCAAATTCAACCTTGGTTATCGGCGGGCCGAGTTGCTGGAACAAATGCCCGGATTTTCTGCAGGAACCGCGCTACGTGGGCATGAGTTCCATTACTCTTCCATCGTCGAACAACCTGACGCCCCTCTGGCAAAGGTCTTTGATGCCGAAGGGGCGGAGGGACCACAGACGGGTTCAGTGCGAGGAAACGTGACCGGAACATTTTTTCATTTGATCGCAGAGGCATCTGGATGAGCGGTTTTGTTTCCTTTGTCGGATCGGGTCCCGGCGATCCGGAACTGCTTACACTTAAAGCCGTTGACAGGATGCAAAAGGCAAACGCGGTTTTATTCGACGACCTAAGCAGCGGTCCGATCCTTGCTCATGCCCACGAGGACGCCGATTTGGTCGGTGTCGGCAAACGGGCAGGACGCCCCTCGCCCAAGCAAAACCATGTCAGCCGCCTTTTGGTCGATTATGCAAAAACCGGTGCCCGCGTTGTACGCCTGAAGTCGGGCGATGGCGGATTGTTCGGACGGCTGGAGGAAGAGTTGGTCGCTTTGCAGGAGGCCGGCATTGAATACGAGGTAATTCCAGGCATCCCATCGGCCGTGGCTGCAGCCGCAGCGGCTGGTATCCCTTTGACCCGTCGTTTGACGGCACGGAGGGTTCAGTTTGTTACCGGGCATGATGTCAGCGGCAAATTGCCAGAGGATCTTAACCTGCCTGCCCTTGCTGACCCTTTCGCTACTACTGTGGTGTTTATGGGAAAGCGTACTTTTCCTCTTTTGGTCCAAACTTTGCATGGCCACGGTCTGCCCTTGGATACACCTGCATTGATAGCCGAAGCTGTCTCGACCCCAGAGCAATCGCTTTGCCGCACGACGATCGGCGAACTGTCGAAACGGCTCAAATCCGAGGTTGGAACTGCCCCAGCTTTGATCCTGTATGGCCCACTGGCGGAGCCTGGGAATGTATGACCTGACCCTCATCGGTATCGGTACCGGAAACCCTGATCACGTGACTATTCAAGGTATCCAAGCAATACGGAGGGCCGATCTGATCCTTATCCCCAGAAAGGGTGAAAACAAGTCGGATTTGGCCGGTCTACGCGAAGAAATCATTTCTCGGGCGACGGACAAGGCGCCGCTCATTGCTTATTTCGATATACCGAAACGGCAAGCGGGTGACGGATATTTACGCGGCGTGGATGAATGGCACGATGCAATCGCTGAACGCTGGAAGGCTGCGATTGAATTGCATCCAGATGCACGGAACATAGCGCTGTTAATATGGGGGGACCCGTCGCTTTACGATAGTGCGTTGCGGATCGCTGCGCGCCTTGATCCACGACCCAAAACGCGAGTGGTGCCCGGTATCACCGCCCTTCAGGCGCTAACTGCCGCCCATGCGATACCAATCAACGAAATCGGTGATCCGTTCGTGGTGACCACAGGAAGGCGTATCCGCGAAGAAGGTTGGCCCAGCGCAACAAAAAAAATGGCGGTTATGCTGGATGGCGAATGTTCGTTTCAATCCCTGAAGATGGATGACTTTGATATCTGGTGGGGGGCCTATGTCGGTATGAAAGAGGAAATTCTGATCAACGGTCCGTTGGCTGAAAAATGTCAAGAAATTATGTCAACCCGGGCAAAGGCACGCGCAGACCATGGCTGGATCATGGATGTATACTTGCTGGCCAAACGTACGGCGACTTGATAGCGACCTTCGTTTGCCACACAAGAACGTGACTGCACGCAAGTTCAAAATCTGGCATCAAAGCGTTGTGCAAATCCAGTTGGGTATCATGCGATGAAGCGACTTCTGTGGGCTACGTTAATTGTTTTAGCAGCAAAGGCATGGGCGGGCGATATCAAGCCGCGTCAAGGTTGGTATTCGCACACATCCAGCAAAACCTACGACACTCTGGTCAAAGACACTGTCGCTGCAATTAAAGAAACAGGATTGATTGTAGTAACCCAAGCAGGCCCGACCAAGGCCGCAGCAGCGCGAGGCATTACTATACCGGGCAATCGGGTGATAGGCGCATTTAACAACGATTATGCGGTGCGTATTCTCGCCACTTCGACCGCTGCTATGATCGAAGCCCCGATCAGGTTTTATGTCACCGAAAACGGCGATGGTACTGCGACGCTGTCATACAAAACTCCCAGTTTTGTTTTTTCACCTTACGCAGATGAAGGCGGTGCAGCATTAGGGGAAATCGCTGCCGAACTGGATGCAAAGTTTCTTTCGGTGGCGGAAATCGCAGTCAAATAGTCACACTGACGTGAATGCACTTGCTTCCGGTGCCGGGCTCCGCAATCTGCTCGGAAGTGAATAGATCGGAGCACGACCAATGCAGGACCTTCAGCCCCGCGCTGCGGATCTTTTGGCACAAAGACTTTACGAAGCTGGATGTCGTCACGCATTCGGTATGCCCGGCGGAGAAGTTCTGACGCTTGTGGATGCGTTAGAAAAGGCTGGTATCGCTTTTCATCTTGCCAAACACGAAAATGCAGCCGGCTTTATGGCAGAAGCAGTACACCATCGAGATGGCGCACCCGCCATTCTGGTAGCAACTTTAGGTCCCGGAGCCATGAATGGGGTCAATGTCGTTGCCAACGCCATGCAGGACAGGGTGCCTATGATCGTGTTGACAGGTTGTGTCGACGCTGACGAAGCGCTGACCTACACACATCAAGTGATGGACCACGGCCAGGTATTCCAATCCATCACCAAGGGTACGTTTCTTTTGACAGCCCGTGGCGCCGACGTAATCACGGACAAGGCCGTTTCCCTGGCCAATCAACCTCGTCCCGGTCCTGTCCATATTGATGTGCCGATCTCAGTTGCCGATTCCCGCGTGAAAAATGTTAAACGCCGCCGTTTGGCTAAAGCGGCTGCAGTCTCACCGAAAGGCGAGTGCCTTGAAAAGGCCCGTCGGTGGGTGTCAGAAGCAAAACGACCGATCGCCATAATTGGGCTGGACGTAATGTATGACGGCTCTCGCTGTGTCGTGCAGGCGTTTTTGGAACATTTCGGCATCCCGTTCGTAACGACCTATAAAGCCAAAGGAATTGTGCCCGAGGATCACCCCCTGTGCCTTGGCGGCGCGGGCTTGTCGCCATTGGCCGACAAACATCTGGTGCCCCTGGTGGAACAGGCTGATCTTGTCCTGTGTATCGGCTATGACCCTATCGAAATGCGTCCCGGCTGGCGCGAGATTTGGGACCCAGAGGAAAAACGGGTCATCGATATATCGGCCGTAGCCAATGACCACTACATGCATCAAGCTGGTTTAAACCTGGTCGCAGATACCGGATTGACCCTGGAGGCCATAGCCAAGGGAACCTCGGCCCGTGAAACTTGGCCAAATGGTGAGCCTGATGCCGCTAAACTTGCTCTTTCAAAGGACTTTCCAATCGATGATGAATGGGGGCCGGGTGCAGTGATCGCCGAAACCCGCGCCGCGTTACCCCCAGAAACACTTGCCGCTGCCGACAGCGGTGCGCATCGAATATTACTAAGCCAGATGTGGCAATGTGCCGAAGAGCGCGGTCTAATTCAGTCCACCGCGCTGTGCACAATGGGATGCGCTCTACCGATGGCGATTGGTCTGAAACTAGCGGAACCCGATCGCCCTGTGATCAGCTTTTCCGGTGACGCCGGTTTCCTGATGATTGCAGGAGAGTTATCGACCGCAGCCGAACATGGCGGGAACCCAATATTCCTGGTCTTTGTTGACGCCAGCCTAGCCTTGATCGAGTTGAAGCAACGTCAACGGCAAATGGGTAATCGCGGAGTGGACTTCGACCGTCATGACTTTGCTGCCATTGGCCGGGCATTTGGCGGCTACGGACACACCGTCCGCAATCGCACGGAACTTCGCGCCGCCTTAGATGAAGCGATAAAAGCCGACAAATTCAGCGTGATTGCAGCTGAAATCGACCGCGGAGGTTACGATGGCCGCATCTGAAGGCCCATTGAAAGGTGTTAAGGTTCTGGACCTGTCTCGCATATTGGCTGGACCTACTTGCACACAATTGCTGGGTGATTTGGGTGCCAGCGTCATAAAAATTGAAAACCCTGCGACTAGGGGCGATGATACACGTCAGTGGGGGCCGCCTTATGTCGAAGATGCCGAGGGCAACCGCTCGGACCTGAGCGCTTACTTTATGTCATCGAACCGCAATAAAAAGTCGGTGGCATTGGATATTGCTACACCAGAGGGGCAGGCGCAAATTCGGCGCTTGGCTTCACACGCGGACATTTTGATTGAAAACTTCAAACCAGGCGGTTTGGCCAAATATGGTTTAGACTACAAGACTATTTCGCAAGAGTTTCCCGGCCTCGTCTATTGCTCAATCTCTGGATATGGGCAGACTGGTCCAAACGCTTCAAAACCCGGCTACGATCTGATGGCACAAGGTTATGGCGGTGTCATGTCGTTGACCGGGGACCCTAGCGGTGCGCCGATGAAGGTAGGTGTCGGGATTGCCGACGTAATGTGCGGCATGTACGCATGCGTCGGAATTCTCGCCGCTTTGCGCCACCGCGATCTTACCGGCGAGGGCCAACAAATAGATTTGGCTCTGGTTGACACGCAAGTTGCTTGGTTGATCAATGAAGGGGTAAATTATCTGACCTCCGGCGATGTACCACAACGGCGCGGCAACGGGCACCCAAACATTGTGCCCTACGACGTTTACGAAACCGCAGACGGTCATGTTATTTTGGCGGTAGGGAATGACAGCCAGTTTCAAAGGTTTTGCCAGTTTTTGGAAAGGCCAGACCTTGCGGTGGACCCGCGGTTCGCAACCAACCCGTCCAGACTGGAACACCGCGAGGAATTGAACGCAGTGCTGCGCCCTGCTGTCCGAGGCCGAGATACAGACGCTGTTATTTGTGGTCTGGAAGCACTGAAGGTGCCAGTAGGACCGGTTCAATCTATTGATCAAGTCTTTGCGACAGAACAGGTCTCCGCACGGCAAATGCAGATCAAGATGCAGGCCGAACCAGGTTCCGTGAACCTGATTGGAAATCCGCTTAACTTTTCGCGGACACCTGTCACCTATCGCAGCGCCCCACCCGTTTGCGGGGCCGATACAGATGCTGTTTTGAGTGCTCAAAACCCCTTTGAGGATTGAAACACTCTGCCTAATTCGGCAGCAAGTTGCTGAAACATGTCGTTGAATCGGCGGTTTTATTCGCTTTTTCCATACACGAACTTTCACCAATTCGAGAGCAGGGTCGATACTGTTACGACGCCGCTGCACACTCTGATAAATCGAAATGTGTCAGATACCTCAATCGGATTGGACCCAAGCATGAAGCAAGACGTTTTCGGACAGATGAACACCTTGACGCAGCCGGCGAGTATCGACGCGTGGAATGGCGTTCTTCTTGGGTTCATGGCCCATGCTGCGGTCACACCTCAGCATTTGGGTAAGGTTCTCGAGCTTGAGCCGGATTTTGCACTGGGTCACGCGGTTAAAGGATTATTCATGGTTCTGCTTGGCCGCCGCGAAATGCTGCCCGTTGCGGTCGAAGCGTTGTCGGCGGCCCAATGCGCAGCGGAACGTCAACCTGTTACTGAGCGCGAACAACTTTACATGGAAGCCTTGAAACTGTGTTTAGACGGGCAACATGTGCAAGCCGTCCAAAAGTTCGAAGCAATCCTGCGCAACCACCGCGAAGATACGCTGGCGATGAAGCTCAGCCACGCGATCCGCTTCGTTTTGGGCGACTCGAACGGAATGAGACGGTCGATTGAACGGGTTATGCCCGCCTATGCGCCCGATCATGCAGGGCGCGGTTATCTGCTGGGCTGCCATGCCTTTGCTCTGGAAGAAACAGGGGCTTACGAAAAAGCCGAAATTGCTGGTCGCCAAGCCTTATGGATGGTGTCGGACGACGCCTGGGGATTGCATGCGGTGGCGCATGTCCATGACATGACCGGCAACGCGGCTTTGGGACTAAATTGGCTGGCTGGACGTGAAGATGCATGGGCCCACTGCAACAACTTTCGCTATCACGTCTGGTGGCACAAAGCCTTGATGCACTTAGACTTGGGACAGGTCGATGAGGTGATTGATCTTTATGATCAACAGATTCGCCAGGACAAGACAGATGACTATCGCGACATCTCGAACGCCACTTCACTGCTTTCGCGCCTAGAGCTTGAGGGTGTGAACGTCGGAAACCGCTGGGAGGAGTTGGCCGACCTGAGTGCCACAAGAACAGAAGATGGCTGCCTGATATTTGCGGACTTGCATTACCTGTTAGCTCTGACCGGCGACAACCGACAGGACGCGACAGCCAAAATTTTGCACCGCATCCACAAAGACGCAAGCACGGCAGAAGATGACGTTACCGGCCGAATGGCTGATCCGGGCGTAGCTGCCGCCAAGGGGCTTGAAGCATTTGGCGACGGGCGGTACGGAGCGGCCTTCGAATACCTGAGCGCCGTACGCGGATCAATGCAACGGGCTGGTGGGAGCCACGCGCAACGTGACATCTTTGAACGGATTACAATCGATTCCGGCCTGCGTGCAGGACGTCTGGACGACGCAGAACGAATTTTAGATGACCGACGTATGAAACGAGCAGGCGGCGAGGACAATTATGCACTTGCACGTCGCGAATTGATTGAAGCCGCCCGCAATAACGGCGACGTCCAAAGCGTCCCGGCAGAATGACAAAGTAGACTAAGAAGGACAGAAAACGTATGGCGACCGTTTCGCCCGCTTCTGATTTCGCGCAGGTTTCGGTTTCGGCCGCGACCCCTGCTAGAACGCGCGATCCAAGGCTGGATTTTTATCGTGGAATCGCGATGTTCATTATCCTGATCGCACATATTCCTAACGACCCTTGGGCCAGATGGATTCCTGCACGATTTGGTTATTCCGATGCGACTGAAATATTTGTTTTCTGTTCGGGCATGGCCTCGGCTATTGCATTTGGCGGTGCGTTCATGCGCAAAGGGTGGTTGCTAGGCACCGCGCGCGTCGCGTTTCGCATCTGGCAGGTTTACTGGGCTCACATCTGTCTGTTTTTCTTTGTTGCCATGTCTATGGCTGCACTGGATCAATCCGGACTGTTTGAAAAGTCTTATGTGTCATCGCTAAACCTGCAGCATTTTTTTAATGACCCGATGCCCCAGATGGTTGGATTGTTCACTCTGACATATGTCCCGAACTATTTTGACATTTTGCCAATGTACCTGGTCGTCCTTGCCATGATGCCTTTGTTCATGGGGCTTTATCGAATTGGTTTTTGGGCCGTAGCCTTAACTTCCGCCACAGTATGGTTGGTGGCGCAATTTGGTGTTCTTGCTTTACCCGCTGAGCCTTGGTCGGATCGCCAATGGTTTTTCAACCCGTTCGGCTGGCAGTTGCTGTTTTTCACCGGTTTTGCCTTCATGCGGGGTTGGATACCCGCACCTCCGGTCTCGAAGACGCTGATTTGGGCATCGGTGGCATTTCTGATCTTGTCGATGCCATTCGGTTCCTGGAAAGTCTTTATGTGGATCGACGGCATCGCCCCTGGTGTGGCGGATAGCATTCGCGATGTTTGGCCGCAAACTAAAGAATTACGCAACAAGACAGACTTTGGCTTGTTCCGCTATATCCATTTCCTTTCATTGGCCTATCTGGGTTGGGTTGCTGCAGGTGAACATGGGCACCGCCTGATCGCCACTGGGCACAGTGCAGGTGCGCGCATCTGGCAATGGCTTATGGCCGTGATCTCCAAGGTCGGGCAGCAATCTCTCGCCGTCTTTGTGTTTTCCATGGCTGCAGCTCGACTTATAGGCGTCGGCTTGGATCAGACTGGGCGGGACGTTGCCAGCGTATTCGCCGCCAACTTGATTGGCTTTGCCATGATCATCGGCGTGGCCTATCTGGCCGCGTGGTTCAAATCACACCCATGGAAATCGAAAAAATGAATTTCACACGTCGCGCATTTCTGGCTTCTAGTACTGCTCTGGCCATGGCTCCGTCAGCGTTCGCCACAGGAGGCGAAGTGCCCTTTGACCGAAGAGATGTCATTGCATTGGCTCGTGATCTGGCTAGTCGCCCTTATGCCGAACGCGAGATGGTCCCGCAAGAGTGGCAGGATCTGACTTATCAACAATACCGTTCAATCCGGTTTCGCCTTGATCGCGCGCTTTGGTACGAGACAGAGACCCCGTTTAACGTCGATTTCTTCACACCGGGCCTCTACTTTCCACGCACCGTAAAGGTCTTGACTGTAGAACGCGGCATGGCTTCCCCGGTTGCATTCGATTTGGACATGTTCGACAAGTCCAAAGATGTGCCGCAATTGCCTGTCGATGACACCCTGGGATTTTCCGGCCTACGCCTGCGCACGGAAATGCACCGCCCCGGCAAGACCGATGAATTCTGTGTATTTCAGGGCGCTAGCTATTTCCGAGCCATTGGCTTGAACGAAGTCTATGGCCTGTCGGCTCGGGGTTTAGCCCTGAAAACAGGAGATCCAGACGGCGAGGAATTTCCTGAATTCATTCGTTTCTGGCTGGAGCGTCCCGAACCCGGGCAGCGAGAGATGGTTGTCCACGCACTATTGGATAGTCCAAGCGTAACCGGAGCATATCGTTTCAAAGTCTCCGCTGGTTCTGATTGTGTTATGGATGTCGAGGCGACACTTTTCCCACGCGAGGAACTGCCCCATGTTGGAATCGCCCCAGGCACATCTATGTTCCTGTTCGATCAGACCAATCACAGCCTGTTCGACGATTTTCGCCCCGCAGTACACGACAGTGACGGCCTGCTTATCCGGAATGGTGCTGGGGAAGTGATTTGGAGGCCTTTGGCCAATCCGGCGCGCCTGCAGATTTCTTCATTCGTAGATCAAAACCCGCTGGGGTTCGGTCTATTGCAAAGAAAAAGGAAATTTTCGGACTATGCCGACCTAGAGGCGCTGTATCACAAGCGACCCAGCTTGTGGGTGGAACCCAAAGGTGATTGGGGCAAGGGTTCCGTAACATTGGTTGAAATCCCTGCGGATCAAGAGATTTATGACAACATCGTAGCCTATTGGCGCCCTGCCCAGCCCTATGCAGCCGGATCACAGGTCGATCTTTCCTACATGCTGGTCTGGGGGGAAGAACCTCAGCGCACCGCAATGCCCCGAGTCATCAACACGGCGATGGGTGAAAACACTTTTGGCGACGGGCGTCTTGCCGTAATCGATTTTGAGGCCAGCGACCTGTTTGAAGACCTCAGTGCGGTCTCGATCTTTGCCAACTCACCCCATGCCAAAACCTCTGATGGGGTACTGCAACGCAACCCAGACACAGGCGGTGTTCGGCTTGCATTCTCGTTCGAACCTGGCGATCGGGACCACGTAGAATTACGTGCGCAGCTACTGGTCGGCAAACAGCCTGCATCCGAAGTCTGGCTGTACAGATGGACTGCATGAATCGCGATTTGCAGATAATGCCGCCAGAAGCACCTCTGGCGATGCCAGCGCAGAATTTCGGCGCTGATTTTCGGGATTCTCACGTTCCTTACGCACCAAATAATCAATTGATAGGGTTTTGGCGGGCTCTCGCCTTTTCGCCAGCAATGGCGGCGACCCTGGCCCTTTTGTGGGTAATGTCCGATTGGTTCGCTGCCGAAGGGATAAACCTGATCGAAGGCATCTTGCTTGCATTGATATCGTTCAACTTCTTTTGGATTTCCTTCACCGTATGCACGGTTTTGCTCGGCATGATTTCCTTGTCGCGACTGGAAATATCTAAACGCGAAGGCCGCCCTGAACCGCTGCGCGTAGCTCTTTTAATGCCGATTTATAATGAGGTTCCTTGGTTTGTTCTGGGCAATGCCCGAACCATGTTGGAAGAGTTGCGCGAACGCAGCGGGCAGCATCACTTTGCGATGTTTATTCTGTCGGACACCCGAGACCCCGAAATCGCGGCACAGGAACAGGCTAGTATCGAAGCACTGCGCACGAGATTGGCGCCTGGGCTAGAACTTTATTACCGTCGGCGCGAACAAAACACCGACCGCAAGGTTGGCAACATTGGCGACTGGGTAAGCCGTTGGGGTGCAGATTGGGATGCAATGCTGGTTTTGGATGCGGACAGCCTGATGACTGGTCGCGCCATTATGCGCTTGACTGACTCATTGGCTCGAGACACCGGCGCTGGTCTGATCCAGAGCTATCCACAGCTGATCGGAGCGCAATCAGTCTTTGCTCGCATGCAGCAATTTGCCAACGGGGTCTACGGCATAGCATTTGCTGAAGGTTTGGCCCGTTGGTGCGGACAAGAAGGCAATTATTGGGGCCACAATGCGATCATACGAACAAAGGCGTTCGCGAATTGCGCCGGCCTGCCAAAGATAAGATCGATCAATGGCCAGGAAAAGCTGATTATGAGCCACGATTTTGTCGAGGCTGGATTGCTGCGGCGCGCAGGTTGGGGCGTTCGGTTTCTACCGCGTATTCGCGGCTCATATGAAGAAACGCCCCCTACCCTTATCGACCATGCAATGCGTGATCGTCGTTGGTGCCAGGGCAATCTGCAGCACCTAAAGCTGCTGGGCTCGACCGGGTTTCGCGCGGTGTCACGCTTCCATATGTTCCACGGAGCCGTTGGCTACCTGATGTCCCCGCTCTGGTTCGCTCTGTTGGTCATGTGGGCCGTTATCGGTCAAGGCAAGGACGCGTCAGTTCTTCATTACTTCAGTCCTGACAACCCGTTATTTCCCCAATGGCCCGAGATGTCTGAAACACGCCACGTTCTGATCATTCTCGTGATGTACGGCATGCTTCTTGCGCCCAAAATCCTCGGTGTCCTCGCTTTGCCATTAAGCGGGGTGCGATACACCGAATTCGGCAGTGGGGTACGATTTGCCGTTTCTTTCGCTTCCGAAGTCGTACTGTCAATCCTTTACGCCCCGATCCTTATGGTGCAGCAAATGATCGCTGTTTTTCGGACAGTTTTGGGCATTCAGCGTGGTTGGTCACCGCAGGTCCGCGACGGCGGTTCTTACAGCCTGCGGACTCTCGCGTTCTGCCATGCATTGGAGACAATCAGCGGTTTGTTCTTAGCCGCAGGAATCGTGGCCGGCCTTGTGTCGGTTTGGTTGGCGCCAATTGCGATAAGCTTGGCGATGGCCATTCCGCTATCTGCGTTCAGCGGTGTTTCCGTGGGCGCCGCCCGCCACATGGTAGGAACACGCGAAGATTTCAAAGAGCCCGCTATTACGCGATCTGCCCGTCAGCACAGAAACGAACTCAAGCGCCTAATCGAAGGAAAACAAACGTTAAACCCGGCTGAATAATCAGCTTCCGGGTAAACCTTCGTACCAATCCAACACCATGTCGGCCCATCCCTGAGGTACATTATGACCGCCGGGGAAAAGAGCAAACTCTAACGCGGCACCATCGGCGCAACCATTCCATTTTCGGAGCATGAACTGGTCAGTTGTTCCAAACCCGCTTGGCTTTGTATCCGCGCATTCGTTGGCCTCGCGCCAGATTTCCAGGCCCACAAAAATATCACCCTGATGGAAGCGGCCTCCGCCCAATATGCGCCCCTCTAATGGAACTACGTTGTCGGTCCAACCATGGGTGTGAAACAATCGCACAGGACCATTGCACTCTTCGGGATGCGGACGCCAAAACCCGCCTGAGACGGGAACATAGGCCGAAAACGTTCCGGGTGCATGGCAAGCCAGGTAATTGACCATGAACCCACCCGCAGAAAATCCGCCCAACAAGACCCGAGTGGTGTCTATTCCGAAACGGTCAGCGGCATCCTGAACCACTTCGGTTAAAAATGCTGTTTCGTCGCGCCCTTCCCAACCGGGAAAAAAATTCCAGCTTTGCCGTCCATTGCGCATTGCACCTTCCGGAGCCATCACCGCATAGCCCCTTTCTAAGAGGGGTTCGACCATGCCCCGATTTTTCATCGTTCCAGTGCCTGTTCCTCCATATCCGTGCAAAAAAACTAATAACGGCGGACTTTCCGCGTCTGGCAGTTCGATCTGATACCCGCCATTTGCGGTCTCACACATCCCTTTTTCTGCGTCGCACGCGGCATTCGCAGAATGTGCCGACAAAGCAATACAAGCCACCAAAAATGGTTTTACTGCCATCAAACATTTTCCTCGTAATTTTTGACCGGCAATCCAGCGCGGACCCATCCTGGCCCGGCAGCAGACCCCAACATGCCCTCGGGCACGTCGATAATCCTGACGAATCCAGCTTCGGTCAGTTTGTTGCTGAGTCGTGCAGAGCGAACCCCGCGTGCACAAATTAGTGCTACAGGTTTGTTTTGATCACCCTCCAAAAGATCGGTCAGTACTTGGGAAAAATCTTCGCGCCGCATATCTAGCGGATACGCGCCCTCGCCGATTCCGGTCGACCGCCACTCCTTTGGTGTCCGAATGTCTAACAACAAAATGTCACCGGATACGGCCCGTTCGTGGGCGTCCGCGACCGCGAGTTGTTCTCCCGGATAATCTTGCGGGGTAAAACGGTATTCGCGAATTGCAATGCCACCGGCAATTGCCGCACCGGTTCCCAGAATAACCCATCTTCGCGTCCGTTTTGTCAATTGCTTCACGCAATAACCTCCTGTCTCGACAAAACGAACTCTACCATATCGCGTTTCCATTTGCCGTCAGAGATTTGCGTCAAACGCATCAAGTTCCCGTCAGAAAAATTTCCTTGTACGCTGCACTGAAGCCTTGCCTTAGAACGCAATGAAAAATTTGCAATATCTGGACAGTCATAAAATTATCCGTACTAATTTGGACCAAACTGACCGCTCAGACCGGAGTATCGCAATTGTCCCTATTCCTTATCGCGGCCCTTCCATTTCTTGGAGCTGTCTTTCCCGCTTTGCTGATCCGCGCGGGACGCAACGCGGCAGCCTCCGCAGCAGGCTTGACGACTTTTTTGGCCTTAATGGGACTTTTGATCCACATTCCAAGCGTTATGCGGGGTGAAATTGTCACCGCCCGGTTCGACTGGATACCGGGGCTGGGTCTCAACGCAAACTTCATGCTGGACGGTTTAGGTTTCCTGTTTGCTTTGTTGATACTTGGGATCGGGCTGCTGATTATTTTGTATGCGCGGTTTTACCTGTCGCGCGAAGACCCGATGGGGCAGTTCTACACTTATCTGCTGCTTTTCCAGGGTGCTATGGTCGGGATCGTTCTTTCCGACAACATCCTTCTTCTGCTTATTTTCTGGGAGCTTACATCGCTAAGTTCATTCTTGCTGATCGGATATTGGAAGCACCTGCCCGAGGGTCGACAGGGTGCTCGGATGGCATTGGCCGTCACAGGTTCAGGTGGTCTCGCGATGATTGCTGGTATGTTGATACTAGGTAACATTGTGGGCTCTTACGACCTCAGCGTTATTTTGCAGAACAAAGAACTCGTTCAGTCCTCGCCCTATTACCTTCCGGCACTGATCCTTATCCTTTTAGGTTGTTTTACGAAATCGGCACAGTTTCCGTTTCATTTTTGGCTTCCGCACGCCATGGCCGCGCCAACCCCCGTTTCGGCCTATCTGCACTCTGCCACTATGGTGAAGGCTGGCCTATTTTTGATGGCAAGGATGTGGCCAGTACTGGCTGGGACCGATGCTTGGTTTTACATCGTTGCGACAACAGGTCTGGTAACGATGCTGATCGGGGCGGTCATTGCACTGTTCAAGGATGACTTGAAGGCGCTGCTGGCGTTCTCGACCGTTTCGCATTTGGGGCTGGTCACAATGCTGCTGGGTTTCGGCACCAAATTTGCCGCTGTAGCAGCCGTGTTTCACATAATAAACCACGCGACCTTCAAGGCTGCACTTTTTATGACTGCCGGGATAGTCGATCACGAAACCGGAACGCGCGATATTAAACGTTTGGGTGGATTACGCCACCTGATGCCAATCACGTTTACAATCGGAACAATCGCGGCACTTTCCATGGCGGGTTTGCCGCCATTGAACGGCTTCCTTTCAAAAGAAATGATGCTTGAGGAAACGGTCCACACAACGTGGCTGAACTCTCACTACCTTGTGCCCGGGCTTGCCCTTTTAGCCGCCTTGTTTTCCGCTGCGTACTCATTCCGGTTCGTCGGTCATGTTTTCTTGGGACCAGAAAGGGACGATTATCCGCATCACCCTCATGACCCTCCGGTCGGATTATGGCTAGCGCCTGCGTTTCTTGTAGTTCTGGTTGTTCTCATCGGATTGTACTCCAACGCCATTGTCGGACCTCTGGTTGCAGTTGTCTCCAGTGCGGTTATTGGCGGAGAAAAACTACCTTATTACTCGCTGAAGCTTTGGCATGGTTTTACCCCGGCACTTTACATGTCGATTGTCGCGGTTCTTGGCGGTCTTTTCCTGTTGTCGCTCTACCGCCGAGCAGACCATCTGTGGAACGTACTACCCCGCCCAGAAGCCAAGACCATCTTTGACGCGGTCATACTCGCGCTGACAAAGCTAAGCCGATGGATCACAGACGAACTGCACAATGGTGTTTTAAGCCGCTACGCGGTCATCTTTGTGATCTTTACTGTTGGGCTTGGAATTTACGCATATTCCAGTGGAACGATCGGAGTTGAGACGCGTGTTCCTCTGCCTGCGCAAACCATTCCAATTATTGGTTGGATTTGCCTTGTTGGTGCAACGCTGGCGATTATGTGGTTCCACCGCAACCGGCTGCTATCGCTGGTTCTTATCGGTGTTGTCGGTCTAATCGTGTCAATGGCGTTTAACTATCTTTCGGCACCAGATTTGGCGCTGACCCAGATCTCGGTCGAAGTTGTCACGATGATCCTGCTGTTGCTGTCGCTGAACTTTCTACCTACCGAAACACCATGGGACAGTACGGCGCCGCGCCGTTGGCGAGATGCCGTAATCTCAGTAGTGGCCGGAATTGGCGCGGGTGGGTTGATTTATGCCCTGATGATGCGCGATTTCGCCTTTCCGACAATTTCGGAATTCCATCTGGCGAACTCTTACAAAGGCGGCGGGGGTACCAATGTGGTCAACGTGATTTTGGTAGATTTCCGGGGTTTTGATACATTTGGCGAAATCATCGTACTGGGTATCGCTGCCCTCATCATTTTTGCGCTCACCGAAGCTGTTCTTAGCACCAACGTGCGCGCCTACCTTTTGAACCGCAAACCGCATTGGCCACAATCCGGGGACTCGCACCCGCTGATGATGGTTGTTGCAACCAGGGTTATGATGCCGATTGCCTTGATGGTTGGTGCTTACATCTTTTTCCGCGGCCACAATCAGCCCGGCGGAGGTTTTATCGCCGGCCTGATCGTGGCGATCGCATTCCTGATGCAATACATGGCCAGCGGCTATACCTGGGCTATAGAGCGCCAAAGGTTCTATTATCACGGAACTATCGGTTGGGGTGTTCTCATTGCTGCTGCCACCGGTCTGGGGGCATGGTTCAATGAACGTCCGTTCCTGACCAGCGACTTTGGTTATATCCACTGGCCACCTCTTGAAGAGTTCGAATGGGCCACCGCAATCTTGTTCGATACCGGTGTTTTCCTGGCAGTTCTTGGTGCCGTTATGTTAGCGCTGGACAGCCTGTCCCGATTTGCGTGGCAACCGGGCATGGCCCAAGAATTTCCGATGGATATCAACCCGCTGCGGGATGATCCGCCGGAAGATGAAAATGAAAAGGAGCAGGCCTGATGGAAGCGCTTGTAGCCTCTGCCGTTGGCGTCATGACTGCCGCTGGTATTTTCCTGATCCTTCGTCGCAGGACTTTTCCGGTTATTCTGGGTCTGTCGCTCATTACGTATGCTGTCAACGTATTCCTGTTCGCTACCGGCAGGCTGGCACTCAATGCGCCAGCGGTTCTAAACAAGTACAAAGATGTCCCGTACACCGATCCACTGCCCCAGGCGCTTGTGCTTACAGCAATCGTGATATCCTTTGGAATGACGGCCGTTATCGTGATGATCGCGTTAAGTGCCTATTTGTCATCAAAAGATGACCACATCGACATGACGGCGCAGGACGTTGTGGATGCGCCGGGAGATGACGCATGAACCACTGGATCGTTGCGCCGATCGTCCTCCCCGCGATCCTGGCCCCATTTATAATTATGGTCCTGCGCTACCACCTTGATCTCCAACGTATATTTTCCGTAGCTGGGGTTGTGGGACTGCTGGGAATCGCGTTGACCATCACGGCCCAGGCAAGTGGCGATGTAATTCAAGTCTACGAGCTGGGAAATTGGCCCGCACCTTTTGGTATTGTCTTAGTATTGGACCGTATGTCCGCCATGATGGTCCTGCTGACAGCACTGCTGGCCCTGCCGATCGTCTTATATGCAATAGCGTCGGGTTGGGATGATAGGGGAAAACACTTCCACTCGCTGTTCCAGTTTCAGCTGATGGGCGTATGCGGTGCTTTCCTGACCGGAGACGCATTCAACCTATTTGTCTTTTTCGAAGTGCTTCTGATCGCATCTTACGGGTTGATGACACATGGCGGCGGCGCGATCCGACTAAAGGCGGGAGTGCAATATGTAGCTTATAACCTGTTGGGTTCGACCCTGTTTCTGTTTGCTCTGGGCACGATATACGCGGTGACGGGAACCCTGAACATGGCGGACCTTGCGGTGCGCGTAGCTGAAATTCCGCCTGAAGATACTGCGCTATTGCGGGTTGGTGCAGTCCTGTTACTGTTGGTGTTCTGTATCAAGGCCGCTGTTCTGCCACTGCATTTCTGGCTTCCTTCCAGCTATGCAAACGCGCCCTTACCAGTCGCGGCTCTTTTTGCGATTATGACCAAAGTCGGCGCATATTCTATCCTTCGGGTGTATACTCTCGTGTTTGGGCCAGAGCTCCCTGTTTCGGAGGGGTTAGCTGGAGAATGGTTGGTGCCAGCAGCGTTGTTGACGCTGGCCGTCGGCACAATCGGTATACTTGGATCACAGCATATTGCACGCATGGTTGCTTTTTGTGCCATCGCGTCGATGGGAACCCTTTTGATCGCCATATCGCTGTTTAATGAGGCCGCAACCGCTGCGGCGCTTTATTACGTCTTCCACTCGACACTGGCGACCGCCTTGTTGTTCCTTGTCGCCGATTTGGTGATGCAACGCCAGACCGGTGCGATCAGACCCGTGGCACCAATGCCGCAAGGCGGGTTGATTGCGGCGCTGTTTTTTGTGGGCGCCATCGCTATGGCCGGAATGCCGCCATTGTCCGGTTTCATTGGCAAGTTGCTGGTGCTTGATGCCACGCGCGATGCTTCCAACACCCATGCTGTATGGGCCGTGATCCTGATCGGATCCTTCGTGACCATTGTGGGCCTCGCCAGAGCCGGGTCATTGATTTTCTGGAAAAGCCATGACGCCCAACACAACACTGAGGCCGACCCAGAAAATCAGGAAGAAATTCCGCATCCGCCTGCACCCGAACCTATGCCCGGTTTGACTTTTTCAGCCGTTTTTGGACTAGTTTTAGGGCTTGTCCTGTTGACCCTTTTTGCGGGTCCTGCGCTTCAATACGCCAGCAACACGGCTGAGCAATTGTTCACGCCCGAAAACTACATTTCGGCTGTATTAGGAGGAGAACAGTGATGAAACTGCTCCGCCGTATATTCCCCCACCCTCACCTGACATTTCTTTTGACGTTGGTTTGGATCCTTTTGGCGAACAAACCTTCGCTGAACTCGCTGGTTTTTGGTTTGATCCTCGGAATTATTATTCCATTCATTACGCAACCCTATTGGCCGGACAGACCGAAACTGCGTAACTGGCCGATGGTGGTAGAGTACATGCTGGTCGTTCTTTGGGATATTGTCATTGCCAACATCACTGTTGCCCGCATCATACTTTTCAAACGCAATGCTGACCGACAACCTAACTGGGTGTCTATCCCGTTGGAATTGCGAACGCCCGAGGCAATCACTGTTCTGGCTGGAACAATTACAATGACGCCCGGCACTGTCAGTTGCGACCTGTCGGCACAAGGTCACAACCTTTTGGTTCATTGTCTTGATAGCCCCGACCCGAATGCGGTTCGTGATCAAATCAAACAACGCTACGAACGCCGCCTAAAGGAGATTTTCGAATGATCACCTATGCGACTTACTTTGCTTTTTCTTGTTTTGGCGCGGCGATCATTTTGTGCCTTTGGCGGATCATCAGCGCCGAGGGTGTTGGCACCCGCGTTCTGGCGCTCGACACTATGGTAATCAATACGATCGCCTTGATAATCCTTTATGGACTCAGGTTGGGCACAGAAATATTTTTCGAGGCTGCCATGATAATCGCAATGCTTGGTTTCGTTTCTACAGTGGCCTACGCGCGGTTTATGCTGCGCGGCAACATTATCGAGTGAGGTTATGATGCAGTTCCTGTTCGAAATCCTCATCTCATTTTTCTTAATCGTTTCAGGTATCTTTGGCTTTGTCGGGTCGTTTGGAATGATAAAACTGAAAGACCCAATGTCCCGTCTGCACGCGCCAACCAAGGCGACAACTCTGGGCGTCGGCGGCGTATTGCTTGCATCTATTTTTCACTCAGGTTTGATCGAAGGACAGCTGTCTTTACACGAATTGCTTATTACCCTGTTTTTGTTCCTTACGGCTCCGATCACGGCCCTGTTTATTGCCAAGTGGCATATACACAGGCATGAAAAGCCCGTCGATCTGCCGGATGCGGGCGAGGATGAACTGTGGGCAACTCATGCGGTTGAACAGGTCGAAGACGTGCCCGAGCACAGCGCGAAGTAACTCCAATGCACACTCCTCCGCTGCCTTTGACCCGTGATTTGGTCTTGATTGGCGGAGGCCATACTCACGCCTTGTTACTGCGAAAGTGGGGTATGAACCCGTTGCCCGGTGTTCGGGTAACAGTAATAAATCCTGGTCCGGCTGCACCTTATTCAGGGATGCTGCCTGGGTTCGTAGCCGGCCATTACGATAGGGTCGAGCTGGATATAGACCTAATTCAACTGGCCAGATTTGCCGGTGCTCGCATTGTGTTAGGGGCTGTGGACGGCATAGACACCGATGAGCGACTGGTTCACGTTCCAGACCGCCCGCCGATAGCATTTGATGTAGCTTCGGTGAATGTCGGGATAACTTCGGAAATGCCGGAATTTCCCGGTTTCGCCGATTACGCTGTTCCGGCCAAACCGCTTGGCCAATTTGCCGCAAATTGGGGTCAGTATTTGGAAGGTGATGGCCCCGCTTCCGTCGCCGTTATTGGCGGTGGCGTTGCCGGGGTCGAACTGGCCATGGCCATGGCCCATGCGCTGAGCGCCAAAGGACGAGAGTCGCGCGTCACATTGATAGATCATGCAAGCGTGCTGAATTCTACTGCCCCTAAAACCACTGCGACTATCCTTCAAAACATGAAAGGGCTTGGGATTGAAGTCGTCGAAAACGCGAAGATCGCAGAGGTTACAAAGGAAGGAATTAAGTTCGTGGATGGCCGAAGCATCCCAGCTGATTTTGTCACTGGAGCCGCAGGTGCTCGACCTTATGATTGGTTGGCCCGAACTGGACTAGCGCTGGATAGCGGATACATCCGCGTCGACGCGCACCTTCAATCGAGTAACACCGCGATTTTCGCGGCTGGCGATTGTGCCCATTTAGCGCATAACCCTCGCCCCAAGGCTGGCGTTTTCGCGGTACGAGAGGCTCCGGTTCTATACAACAACTTACGGGCGGCTCTTGGTTCAGGACGAATGCGTCGTTATAGACCGCAAAAAGACTACCTCAAGTTGATTTCACTTGGCGGCAAGTCAGCGCTGGGCGAACGGTTTGGCACGTCTTTTAGTGGTCCGTTGATGTGGGTTTGGAAAAACCACATCGATCAGAGTTTTATGAACCGGTTCCGAGATTTACCCCAAATGAAGGCTTTGGCCCTTCCAAGGCAACGCGCTGCCGGTCTACGTGAGGCGTTGGGTGACAAACCTATGTGCGGCGGTTGCGGCGCCAAGGTTGGGCGAAATGCTTTGCGGACCTCACTTCGGAACCTGCCACCGCCTAAACGAGAGGACATAACACCCCTGCCCGGCGACGATGCAGCGTTACTGACGACAGGAGGGGTTCACCAAGTCATGACCTCGGATCATCTGCGCGGCTTCGTTCTTGATCCCGTCCTGATGACGCGTATAGCTGCTGTCCATGCTCTGGGTGACATATGGGCTATGGGGGCCGCACCACAGGCTGCGACTGCAACGATTATCCTTCCGCGAATGTCGCCTGATCTGCAGCGCCGCACAATGTCCGAGATTATGGAAACTGCTACCGACGTTATGCGTAACGCAGGGGCAGAAATTGTGGGCGGTCACAGCTCATTGGGTGACGAGATGACAATCGGATTCACCCTAACCGGACTGTGCGACAAAAAGCCGATTACCTTATCTGGGGCACAACCCAATGACGTTTTGATCCTGACCAAACCGTTGGGAAGTGGTGTTCTGATGGCTGCTGAAATGGCGGGTAAGGCCAAAGGTACCTGGATGGCAGAAGCCTACGGATTGATGGCGCAACCACAGGGTGCCGCGTCTGCCATTCTGACCCAAGCAAGTGCTATGACCGATGTAACCGGGTTTGGCCTGGCTGGGCACCTGCAGGGAATATGCGCTGCCGCTAGCTGTGGCGCCACGATAATCCTTGAATCCGTGCCGTTTATGGCCGGTGCCGCTGAACTCAGTGAACAAGGCATACGGTCGACAATATTTCCAGAAAACAGGTTGATCACGCCCGAGCTGCCCGGAGGTAGTAATGCGGATATCTTGTTCGATCCGCAAACCGCAGGCGGATTGCTAGCTGCGGTAAAGGCTGTTGAGGCAGAAGCATTGTTGGACCAGTTGCTGCGGGCTGGGTTTACGGCCGCGATTATCGGGCACCTTAACAGCGCCCCCGGCCTGCGGCTTCAGAGTTGAGCAAGAACTTCTTGAACCCGGCTTGCAGCCGTGGCTAGCCCATTGTTATCCAGTGTGGCCAATTCGATCTTTGCAATTATTTCCGCACGCTGACAGCGGCGTGACTTGGCATATGCCAAATCATAATGCTGCTCCATCAAAGCGAGGGTCAAAGCGTGTTTGTCATTGGACTCGATCATTGCAAGCCAACTGTCTACAACCGAATGACCACGATGGAAGCGCAATGGCGACAACCGATCTCGCAGGCGCTCATGGTCCGAAAGTATATCATCGTAGGTTTTGACCAGATAAGTAGTGCGCAACTCAATAGGGGCCGAAACCAAAATACGCGGTGCGTTGCACAATGCGGTCCAAAATGATGGGGGCAACAACAAATTGCCAATTTTAGAAGATTCTGCCTCGACCACGACAGGTCGATTTTTGTCCATTTCACACAATTTCTTAGCCAGAGCAGATTCAAAGGCCTTTTGGGTTGGTTGCCCACCCGGTCTTTCACCCAATAGAGATCCGCGATGGTTGGCCAGCCCTTCGAGGTCCAGAACTTGTATTCCAAGCGTCTGTAACAATTGCAGGAGTTCTGTTTTGGCGGTCCCTGTATTTCCGTCCAATGCCACGATCCTAAGGGGTAATGGGTCTTGGTATAGGTACTTATTTACAAGGCGTCGGTAGCTTCGATAGCCACCTTCAATGACTTCGGCGCGCCATCCAATCTGCTGCAACATCCATGAAAATGAACCGGAACGTTGCCCGCCCCGCCAGCAATAAACAAGTGGTTTCCATCCACCTTCGTGATGACTGAGGCTATTTTCGATGTGAGCTGCCGCGTTACGGAAGACCATCGCTGCACCAACCTTGCGCGCCAGAAACGGGTTTTGCTGCACATAGATCGTTCCTACCGCGGCCCGTTCTTCGTTATCAAGAACCGGAAGATTGATAGCCTCTGGCAGGTGGTCTTCGGCAAATTCCGCAGGGCTGCGCACGTCGATGACGGCATCGAATGAATGCATATAGAGTTGCGACAGGTCAGAAAATTTCAGGGCCATATCAATCCTCTATCCGGCCAAGGACGAGAAGGAAAGTTGCAGTTAGTCACCTTGGACAGGTTCTATCAATCCCGGTCCCGAAGCACGGTTGGAATTTACTGCGCGTCCGACACGATGGAATTCCAGAATTTCCTCTGCACCCGGACACATAAGTTTTGCAGCTCCTTTCCCGGCCTCCCCCAACCAGAGCGCCCAATCCTCGGGCTCTAGTATCAAAGGCATCCGGTGGTGAATATTGCCGAGTTTTTTGTTCGCCGCTGTCGTAACGATCGCACAGGTTCTCTGCCGTGCGGTTTCAGGCCCCCAATCCTGCCAAACGCCGGCAAAAGCGATGGCCCCGCTGTCGTGGCGGTGGATGTACCATGGTAACCTTTGCCCATCCTCGGATTTAGTCCATTCGTAAAAACCCGTCGCAACAACCAGGCATCGCCTTTCGCGGCAAGCAGCGCGAAAGGCGGGTTTGTCGGCCAAGGTCTCAGCCCGGGCATTGATCAACAATGGCCCAGCAGTTTCTGTTTTGTACCAATGCGGCAGAAACCCCCATCGTAGCGCATCCAGACGACGCGCGCCGTCCGATGAACGCACCACGTGCACCAAGTTCGTTGGACACACATTGAAATTGGGAACATGCGGCAAATCGTTGGCCGGACGTGCGGCGAACAGCTGAGCCATCGCATCGTTCGGAAGTGTTATTGCAAATCTTCCACACATGTTAATGATTTGATAACCATTCTTGTCAGCACGTACGCGGAAAATGCGCCCTATGGCACAACAAACAGCGAAATCCCTAAAGAGCAAAGCGTTAAGTGATCTTAAGTCTGGGAAATTTCCACAGGCAGTGAAAAAGGCGCAGCTTGGTGCCAAGAAATTTCCTAATGATGTGGATTACCACGCAATAGCGGGATTTGCCCTGACACAAATGGAACGTTATCGACAGTCGATTTCGCATTTCGTCGAAGCCGCGCGAATTAAGCCTGAAGACGCACAATTCGCTGAAAATCTGGCAAACGCCTTGATGCAGACGGGTCAAATTCCGCAAGCGCTGACTTACGCGGAAAAGAAGCTCAGGCAATTCCCAAACAATAGCGAGCTAACCAGGGTCATTGACGAGATCGGCATGAAAGGAACCAATAGTCGGCAGATCATCGACTATACGACTCAGCGTTTGACTGCTGAACCTGAAAACCCGGTGTTATACCTGAACCGGGGTCGCGCTTACGGACGCGTCGGTTTTTTAGCACAAAGTTCCGCTGATTATGCTCGCGCATACGAGCTTGCCCCCGACAATACCGAAATCGCCTGTCAAATGGCAATCGATCTGCGTCATTCGGGCGATATCCACGGCAGCACGAAAATGCTCCACGATGTTTTGCAGTCAGATAGCCAGCATGCAAAGACCCTGCATCAATTGGCGACGATGGCCGATCGAGACGAAGCGCAAGAACTGCTGAACAATGTTGAAACGGCCATCGCCGCGCAGCCACACACCGATGTAGACTTGGAGTTCGCCAAGGCCCATTTGATATCCCGTATGGATAGTCTGGCTGCGGCAATGCCCCAGTTCGCGCGCGCCAATACCGCTCAACATCAGGTAAACCCCTACGACCCCGCCGCAGAAGAAGATCAGCTGAACCGCATTCGCAACCTATTCCCAATCGACAATACGCTCCCTGAATCGGATGAAACTTCGACCCCGATGCCCATATTTGTAGTCGGGCAACCTCGCTCGGGTACTACGCTGATGGAAATGATGCTAAGCGTAGTAAATGAAGTTTTCGGCTGCGGCGAGCTGTCTCTGGCTGGGGATTTGTCCCGACCTTTTATTGATGATCAAAAGTCCTTTAATGAACAGGACGCGAAAGCTTTTGCGCGGGATTACTGCAACTTGATGCCGCCACTACCAGATGGCGCAACTGCGTTCATCGACAAGATGCCACACAACTATCAACTTCTTGGTTTCTTGGCGGCCGCCTTTCCAAACGCCAAATTTATCAATATCTTACGCGATCCCCGTGATGTTGGGTTGTCCAAATGGACACGACGATTTCCGGCACTCGGCATGAGGTATTCCTCGAACCTAAGGGCGATTGCCCATTCGGCCAACTTGTATCGCCAATATATGAATCATTGGGATCGGATTTTCGGTGAACGCATCATGGCGATTTCCTACGAAAACCTCGTTGGCAATCCCGAAGCTTACAGCCGAAAAGTGGCTGCCTTTTGCGGAATAGGCTGGACCGAACGCATGATCCACCCAGAAGAAAACACTAAACAGGTGCGAACGGCCAGCGCCGATCGGGTTCGCAGAGCAATTACGACCCGGTCCATTGGTGGTTGGCGCAAAGTCGAAGATCACTTGAAGCCCATGCTGGATGACTTGGACCGTTCACTCTGGCCAGAATACGATTTGAATTGAAATGAAAAAAGGCCGCCCGTGACAGGCGGCCTTAAAAGGTTGAGCCAACTTACTTCTGTTTTATACGTCCATCCAGATAAGGCTGATATGGCGCGTTTTCGGCTAGGTACTCAGCTGTTACGTCGGCAAGGTCGGGGCCAAAATCATAGGCGTTTTTGTCGTCGCCCTCGAACATTTTGTAGCCGTCGCCGCCATTGCGAACGTAATTATTCGTGACAACCAGATAAGTCGCCGCCGGGTCAATCGGCTCAAAGCCATCTCCTTTGGCAACCAACACCTCGACAATTCGGCCTTCGTTTGGGGCAACTGCGGGATCCCAAGTAAAAGTCATTCCAGCGACCTGAGGGAAGCGGCCTTTGACTTCTTCGACTTGGCTAACACCGTTTTCAAGTGCGTCGATTACGCCCTGACCACTTATTTCAAACGTCGAAAGAGTGTTTTGGAATGGCAGTACAGTCAGCACCTCGCCCATAGTCACGTCGCCCGGATCGATCGACGCCCGCAAACCACCTGAGTTGGCGATCGCCAGTTGCACGCCCTGATCGGCCACGCGTGCCAACATCGCGTCTGCCACTAGGTTGCCCATCTCGCATTCCTGAACGCGACAGATCGCACGGTCACCTTCAATGGCGGCCGCCGAATTTGCCACAACCTTGTTTCGGATTTCCTCCAGTGGTTTTGCCAGCTCTGCAATTCGGTCTAGCGCCGCCTGATCCTCTGTCACGGTGTTGTCCATGATCAGAGGCTCACCGCTTGCTTCGATGACGTTTCCATCGTCGTCGAAGGTCACATTTAGCTCGCCCAGGAACTTGCCGTATGCGTAGGCTTGGACAATTTGAACACCGTTCACAACGGTGGGGTAAGGGCCAACTGCCTTATCGGATACGTTAGACAGGTAAGTGTTCGAATGTCCGCCCACAATCACATCGACACCAGTCGTCTCTTGCGCAACGCGCTGGTCAACTCCGTAGCCGGAATGACTTAGAACGATGATCTTATTTACGCCCTCAGCAGTCAGTTTTTCGACTTCGGCTTGAACGGCGGGCACAGGATCAGAAAAAGTGATATTCGGACCGGGCGAGGCCAGATCGTGCGTATCTTCGGGGGTAAGGCCAACCAAACCAATCTTTTCACCGCCAATTTCAATAACGGTCGATTTCTTTATTTTGTCCGTTAGCAGCTCTTCATCCTTAATGTCCGCGTTCGACATCAATACTGGAAAATCTACTGAATCGATGAACCCACGAAGAACTTCGGGCCCGTCGTCGAATTCGTGATTGCCAACCGTCATCGCGTCGTAACCAAGTTTGTTCATGAACTCGGCTGCAACCTTTCCCTTGTAATATGTGTAGAACAACGAACCTTGAAATTGGTCGCCGCCATCCACAAGAATAGAGTTGTCGGCACGATCGCGCGCTTCTTTCACCGCAGTCACCAAACGTGCCGAGCCGCCAAAGCATTTGCCCTCGGCGTTGTCTTCCTCTCCGCAGCCACTGTCATATTTGTTGATCGGCTCGAAACGAGCATGAAAGTCATTGGTGTGCAGAATCGTCAGTTTATAATCTGCTGCCGCCACCCCTGCGGTTAGACCGAAAACTGCGGCTGTAGCCAGAAATCTGGTAAGCATTGAGAAACTCCCTGTTATTGATTGCCAAGATCGTGCGACGTCAGCGGTAAAGAGTCAAAGGGGGAAATCCGTCTTGATTCCGCGCTTTGACCCGGGCATCACAGGGCCATGCTTATTTACAAGATTTTTAGGGCTGAAGAATGGGCAAAGCTGCAGGCGGATGGAGCGACCGACGGCGCACCGATTGATGTCTCGGACGGATATGTCCATTTCTCGACCGCCGAGCAGGCCGCTGAAACCGCAGCTAAGCATTTCTCGGGGGTCGAGGGATTAACGCTGTTAGCCTGCGATCCAGATTCCATGGGCAGCGATCTGACGTGGGAACCGTCACGTGGCGGGGCGCTGTTTCCGCATCTATACCGCCAGATTCGAATGACCGATGTGATATGGTCGCGTCCCCTGCCACTTGAAGGCCAGGCGCATGTGTTTCCAGAGGAAATGAAATGACGGGTTTCGTTGATCCCGAGCGCAAACAATTCGAAGCATTCAAAGCACTCGATCGCGATCATCCAATCGAGATGCTGAACCTTGTTCGTTTTCGGGCCAATGCAGTTTATCCCAAAGGTCATACGCTTGCTGACGCGAGGCTGACCGGGGCCGAGGCATATCATCGCTATGGTTTAGAAACCGCTCCGATTATCGCGCGATTGGGGGCGACAATCCTGTGGCGAGGAACTTTTCAGACAACGTTAATAGGCCCAGGCAACGAGTCTTGGGATGAGGTTTTCATTGCCCGTTACCCCACAGCACACGTTTTTCTGCAGATGGTAACTGACCCAGACTATCAAAAAGCGGTAGTGCACAGGCAAGCTGCCGTGGATACTTCGCGGTTGATCCGCTGCGCGCCCAGTCAGAGTGGAACTTCGTTCGGATGAAACTGACCGAGAAACTTGGGCTTTCCGCGCTGCATATGTTGGATCCGGAAACGGCCCATGGGCTATCCATCAAAGCGTTAAAATCCGGACTGGCGCCTATGCCCGGCCCGGTTACGTCTCCGCGCCTTTGCACACGGGTTGCGGGCTTGGACCTTCCCAACCCAGTGGGTCTGGCCGCCGGATTTGACAAAAATGCTGAGGCATTAGGCCCACTTTCGCGCGTAGGATTCGGATTTATCGAGGTCGGGGCAGCCACTCCCCGCCCCCAATCAGGCAACCCCAAACCGCGCCTTTTCCGATTGACCGAGGATGCGGCGGCCATCAATCGATTTGGCTTCAACAACGAGGGGATGGAGATCATATCGCAGCGTTTGGCCAACCGTCCGTCAGATGCCGTGATCGGTTTGAACCTAGGCGCAAACAAGGATAGCGATGACAGGCCTGCAGACTTTTCCAAAGTGCTGTTGCATTGCGCAAAACATCTTGATTTCGCTACAGTAAACGTGTCTTCGCCTAACACAGAGAAACTGCGCGACCTGCAAGGCAAAGCCGCGCTCAGCGCCTTGCTGAATAACGTAATAGAAACGCGTGACGAACTGCCTCGCGCCTTGCCGATATTTCTGAAAATTGCACCAGACCTTACCGATAACGAGTTGCAAGACATCGCGGACGTTGCCCAGGAAACCGGTGTAGACGCAGTGATCGCCACCAACACCACTCTGTCGAGAGACGGTTTGCAAAGTGCACACAAACATCAGGCCGGCGGCCTGTCAGGCGCACCTTTGTTCGAAAAATCCACCCGCGTCCTGGCTAGACTAAGTGAACTGACTGAGGGGAATATCCCTCTGATCGGCGTCGGCGGCATCAGCACTGCACAACAAGCCTATGACAAAATATGTGCGGGCGCGTCGGCTGTGCAGTTCTACACTGCGATGGTATTCGGCGGAATTTCACTAGCTGCAGAAATTGCGATCGGCCTGGATAAGTTGTTGGAACGTGACGGCTTTGAAAACGTGGCGTATGCGGTTGGAACAAAAAGAAAGGATTGGCTTTGATCGAATATTGGCACAACCCGCGCTGCTCTAAGTCACGCATCGGATTGGCATTGTTGGAGGAGAAAGGCGCAGTCCTCAACATTCGTAAATATCTCGAAGATACGCCGACCGAAGACGAGTTGCGAGATGTTCTAGAAAAACTCGACCTACCTGTCATCAGAATGGTCCGCACCGGTGAAAGACTGTTTAAAGAGGTCGGGCTAGCTAAAACTACGACGGATGCAGAGCTGATCCGAGCCATGGTTGACAACCCAATCTTGATCGAACGCCCAGTAGGAATTTCCGGAGATACAGCAGTCATCGGACGCCCTCCTGAAAACTTGCTGGCTCTGCTTTAGCCGATCTGCGCCTCAAGCCGCGGATAGCGCCAGCCCAATGTAACACCGCGCACAATGTTCAGAACCATAAGTGCCGCCCAAAGGCCATGGTTTCCAAATGCCGGAACCAAGATCGCCAAGGCAATCACATAAACGGAAACCGATTGGATCATAGCGTTTCGCATCTCGCGCGTCCAAGTCGCGCCGATGTAAATGCCATCGAACATCCAACTGGCCACACCGATGATCGGTGCAAGGGCCGCCCAAAACAGAAATTCGCGACCCGCTTCACGTACTTCTGGAGATGTCGCCATAAGATCGATCAGGGCAGGCCCGGCCAGAAAAAACACAAGCCCCAAGACAACCGCGCCACCCAAACCCCACTGAGAAGCCATCATTGACGCCTGTCGGACGCGTGCGCGATCACCTGCGCCAACCGCTCCACCCACCAACGCCTCAGCAGAAAAAGCGAAGCCGTCCAATGCAAACGCTGTGATTTCAAGAAATTGAAGCAGAACTTGATTTGCGGCGAGGTTCACGTCTCCCAGATCAGACCCAACGAACATAAACGTAGTGAATGCACCGGTCAACAACACCGATCGCACCATTATGTTACCATTGACTTGCATCATGCGGCGCAGGCGTGAGGCGTCAAATATACGCGGCCAATCTCGCCATTGGTTACCGCCGAAAGCGTCACCGCAAAGCCAAAGCCCGAGGGCCAGCCCTGTCCATTCCGCAATCAGGGTGGCAACTGCGACCCCTTCAACACCCCAACCCAATCCAAGGACGAACCAAAGGTCCAAAAGAATGTTCAGACCATTCATCCAGACTTGCAGTAAGAACACGCCCCGAGTCCGCTCAATGGCGATCAACCATCCGGTAATTGCATACAGCGCGATAGTTGCCGGCGCCCCCCAGATTCGTATCTGCAAGTAATCACGGGTCAGCATCTCCACCTCTGGGCTGGCCGGAGATAAGGCAAACGCGCCTAAAAACACCCAAACCTGAATGATGATAAAGAAAAAGCCTGCAACTCCGCCCAACAGAAGGCCGCGCATCAGCAAGGCTCCGGTTTCCGCAGTATCACCCGCGCCTCTGGCTTGCGCGGCCAGACCCGTCGTGCCCATGCGCAGAAAACCGAATATCCAGTAAATCGACGCCAGGATTACTGCGCCCATACCCACGGCTCCGATCGGCGCGGCCTGCCCCATCTGTCCCACCACGCCTGTGTCAACCGCCCCTAGTATTGGAACCGTGGCGTTGGACAGAACAATCGGCGCCGCGATCTTTAACACCCGCCGATGCGTAATAGGCGCTGCTGCGTCCTCCATCACCGGGGCTGGGTCTCTGGGTCCTGCGGCATCAGGAAATGTCCTGTTCCCTGCGCAAACAACTTGGCATGGTTGTCCTGCCACGCCTCGACCCGGACCGATGCATATCTGCGCCCAGACCGATTGATAAAGGCCCGCGCATACGCATCGCGCGGTAAGCCCGAACGCAAGTAATCAACCGTGAAATCAATTGTTTTGGGAAACCGGATCCTCTCATCAGTCACAATGTCATTAGCGTCGATTTCGCCAGTTTCGATTTTGGGGAACATGTTTTCCCAGCTCAGGGTGATTACAGCTGTCACTTCGAGAAATGCCGCCGTAACGCCGCCATGCAAGGCAGGCAAAAACGGATTTCCGATCAACTTCTCATCGTAATTCAAAATGCCGGTCAGTTCGTCCCCGCGCCGGTCAAAACCGATGTTGAGGAAACGAATATACGGCACGCCTTCGACCAGCGCCGTTAACGCGGCATCACGGCGTTGTTTGACCACTTGCATGGGTTCGGGACGAGGACGCGCCATTCACCGACCCTCCACGGTAAAGGCGCCCGATGCGGTAGCAACAGGTCGGTCAGCGTCATCGTCAGTTGCGGTTGCCCGCACAAAAGCAACGTTGCGGGTAATGTGATAGCAAGTTGCACGCGTCCGAATGCTCTGCCCCGGCGTCGCCGCGCGCATGTAGTCAATGCGCAGGTCAATCGTAGCCGTGCCTCCCGGGGTCGATGGGTGGCTCATGACTGCTGCACCGCAACATGTATCCAGCATGGTCGAAACTGCCCCGCCATGAATGACACCTGTTCGCGGGTCTCCGATCAATTGTTCATTATAAGGCATGGAAATCTCGGCCTCGCCTTCGCCGATATGGGTTAAATCTAGGCCCAGCGCTTTGGCATGGGGAATGGCCTCGATAAATTGGCGCGCTAATTCTGTCTTATTGACCATAGTGTTGCGTCCCGTACTGTGCACGCCCTTTATGAGCCGCAGGTCCGGCAAAGGGCAAGCCCACCTGTTGCGCTTGAAGCCACGACGCCCTAGGTTTGCTGCGGAGGAGACCAGGGATGTCCGACGACCGTTTGTCATTCAAAGAAATGTGTGCAGAGTTCGAAGTGACTCCACGCACCCTGCGTTACTACGAGTATATTGAACTGCTGCAACCGGATCGCGACGGGCGATCACGGTTCTACGGGCCACGAGAATGTGCACGCATGAAACTGATCATGCGCGGTCGGAAATTTGGCTTTCAGCTGGAAGAAATTCGCCAGTGGTTACTGATCTATGAAGATCAAGGGAACGAAGCGCAAATGGCAACCTTTGTTGAAATGGCTGATCGTCAGATGGAAGAGCTGAGAAAGCAACGGCAACAATTGGACGAGGCAATGGACGCGTTGCAGGAATTACGCGACCAGACCGCAAACTCGATACGCTGAAACGCCCGAGCACTTCTAAAGCGTCTGGTCTTGACATCGGTCCCAAGCCAATGCCGACCTCTACACAGAGGAATAATCTTACCCAAAACGCGGGATGACGTGACCTGATGTTACGTCAACTAAAAAGTGACGTAGCGTTTGCATTACGTAAACGTCATCTAAGTGTTGTATGTTCTCCATCGACTGCGCAATTCAGACACAGACGCCAGTGATGAGAGTTTGAAAAATGACCGAAGAACTGATGACAATCCGAGAAATGTGCGCGACATACGACGTCACGCCACGCACCTTACGGTTCTACGAGGCCAAGGAACTTTTATTTCCAATCCGTGAAGGCCAAAAACGTCTGTTCACCAAACGCGACCGCGCACGGCTGAAATTGATCCTGCGCGGCAAGCGTTTTGGCTTCAGCCTAGAAGAAATTCGCCAGCTTCTGGATTTGTATCACGTAGGTGATCAGCAACTGACCCAGATGTCCCGCACCTATGAAATAGCATGCGAGCGACTGGCAGACATGGAATTACGACGCGAAGAACTGACTCAGGCCATCGACGATCTGAAAGAGCAGTTGCGGTGGGGCGAAAAAGTTATCGCCTCGATGAAACAGGAAAAGAAGGCGGCCGAGTGATCCTCTCGCCAGCCTGCCACCCGAACATCTGAATTAAGGGAGCTTCAAATGCCCGTATTTAACGCGCCGACAAAGGACACTCAGTTCATTCTGCATGATGTTCTCAAAGTTTCGGAATCTGACATTCCGGGCTATGACGAGTTGGAGGCAGATTTTACCGCCGCAGTTCTGGAGGAGGCTGGAAAAGTAGCCTCAAACGTTCTTCACCCGCTGAACACGGTGGGTGACACCGAAGGCTGTCGTTTAGAAAATGGCATCGTCTACACCCCCACCGGCTTTAAGGATGCATTTGAGCAAATGAAGGAAGGTGGCTGGACTGGCCTTGACATGCCAGAGGAATATGGCGGGCAGAATATGCCTTATGTCATAGGCACCGCAGTGGGCGAGATGTTTTCTGGCGCAAACCAGGCGTTCGTGATGTACCAAGGCCTGACCCACGGCGCGGCTTCGGCAATTTTGGCGCACGGGTCCGATGCGCAAAAAGACAAGTACTTGCCCAACATGGTCAGCTGTGAATGGACAGGCACCATGAACCTTACCGAACCCCATTGCGGCACCGATCTGGGCCTGATGCGAACCAAGGCAGAGCAGCAAGATGACGGTTCATACAAGATTTCCGGTCAGAAGATTTTCATCTCGGCGGGTGATCACGACATGGCCGACAACATAATACACTTAGTATTGGCCAAGATTCCCGGTGGCCCCGAGGGCATCAAGGGCGTGTCTCTGTTCATCGTGCCCAAGTTCGTCGTAAACGAGGACGGCTCGCTGGGTGAGCGGAACGGTGTTTCGGTCGGCAAAATCGAAGAAAAGATGGGCATCCACGGCAATTCGACCTGTGTCATGAACTATGACGAAGCGACCGGCTGGCTGCTGGGCGACGAGCACAAAGGCATGCGCGCCATGTTCACAATGATGAACGAGGCACGACTGGGCGTTGGTATGCAGGGTCTGTCTCAGGCCGAGGCCGCGTTTCAGAACGCGCTGGAATACGCCAAGGATCGCCTGCAGGGTCGAGACGTGACAGGTCCAAAAAACCCCGACGGTCCCGCCGATCCGCTGATCGTACACCCAGATATCCGCCGCAGTTTGATGGACCAGAAAAGCTTTACCGAGGGCGCACGTGCATTCATTCTTTGGGGCGCCACTATGATCGATAAAGCGCATCGTTCAAGCGATAAGGACGCTGACGGCTTGATCTCTTTGCTGACACCGGTGATCAAAGGCTTTCTGACCGATGAAGGCTATGACATGACCGTTAAGGCGCAGCAGGTCTATGGTGGTCACGGCTACATCGAAGAATGGGGCATGTCGCAATACACTCGCGATGCGCGCATCGCGATGATCTACGAAGGCGCAAACGGCGTTCAGGCGCTGGATCTTGTCGGCCGAAAGCTGGCGCAGGATGGTGGCAAGCACGTCATGGCCTTTTTCGAAATGGTCAAGAACTTTTGCATAGAAAACGGCGGCAAAGACGAAGCTTACGACAAGGACTTCATTGAACCTCTGAAATCCGCGTCGAAAGACCTGCAGGCCGCTGGAATGTATTTCATGCAAGAGGGTATGAAGAACCCGAACAACGCTCTTTCCGGCTCCTATGATTTCATGCATATGTTCGGCCATGTCTGTTTGGGCCTGATGTGGGCAAAGATGGCCAAGGCCGCCGGAGATGCTCTGGAAGCTGGCGCGTCAGATAAGAATTTCTACGAGACCAAGATCAGTACCGGTCGCTATTACATGGCTCGCAGATTGCCCGCTACGGCAATGCATTTGGCGCGGATTCAGACCGGTGCAGACACGGTGATGGCGCTGGACGCAGCAAACTTTTGACCTCAACCTCGGGTCCCGGCAAACGTGCCCGGACCCGGCTCACCGAAGGGCACCAAATGCCGAAACGCTTTCGCCTTACCAGACGCTTTCCCGTTGCGATGACCGAAGACGGGTATCGCAAACTAAAAAGTTTTTCGCGCGAAGCGGGTTTGGACGAAGGCGAGGCCCTTTCGTTTTTATTTGAGAATTTCAACAGCGTGATTGATGAAGACAACCTGACCCACAGGTTACGTATCTTTAATTCCGAACTGGAATCGCGAAAGCGTTGATCCTCAAGCTCGCTCGCCATCAGACGAGCGGAGAAAAAGACAAATAGCGCCACGGGAGGGGCGATTGCATGACCATCAAATTGCACTGTTTCGGAGAAAGCGGAAACTCCTACAAGGCAGCGTTGGCGCTGGAAATGTCCGGATTGGAGTGGGAGCCGGTATTTGTCGACTTTTTCAACGGCGAAACACGTAAGCAGGAATTCCGAGACAGTATTAACGAGATGGGAGAGGCACCTTTCCTCATTGATGGCGATTTTCGAACCAGCCAATCCGGCGCCATACAGGCTTACGTAACCGAGAAATCAGGAAAATTCGGCGGTGCTTCCCGCGAAGAGAACTACGAGGTACTTCGCTGGGTGCTGTGGGATAACCACAAACTTAGCTCGATGGCAGGAATGACTAGATTCTTGGTAAATTTTTTACCGGAAGAACACCGTAACCCGGATGTGATCGCCTTCAATCAAGGGCGTCTGAAGGCTGCTTATCAGATTTTGGACTCCCACCTCGATGGCCGCGACTGGATCGTTGGCGATGGCGTAACCAACGCGGATCTTAGTTGCTGCGGATACCTGTATTACCCCGAACCATTCGGCTTTGATCGCGCCGACTGGCCAAATATCGACGCTTGGTTGACTCGATTGTCTGAGCAACCCGGCTGGAAACACCCCTATGACCTGATGCCCGGCAACCCGTCGGATCGCGCTTAAGGAGACACCCATGACCGAAGCATATATATATGACGCCCTGCGTACCCCACGCGGCAAGGGTCGGAAAGATGGCAGCCTGCACGAAGTAACTTCGGTGCGCCTGTCCGCACAAACCCTTAACGCTATGAAAGAGCGCAATAATTTAGAAGGTCACGCTGTCGAGGACGTGATCTGGGGTAACGTCACACAAGTGATGGAACAAGGCGGCTGCCTGGCGCGTTCGGCGGTTCTGGCATCAGATCTGGACCAGTCCATTCCTGGCCTAGCGATCAATCGGTTTTGTGCTTCGGGCATGGAAGCAGTGAACCTGGCGGCAAACCAAGTCAAAGGTGGCGCCGGAGAGGCCTATATTGCCGGTGGAGTTGAAATGATGGGGCGCGTCGCCATGGGTAGCGATGGAGCCGCAATTGCTGTTGACCCCTCACTGGCGATAGAAACATATTTCGTTCCGCAGGGAATATCGGCTGATATCATCGCCACCGAGTACGGGTTTGATCGTGATCAGGCCGATGCCTTGGCGGTCGAGTCGCAAAAACGCGCGGCGAAGGCTTGGGAAGAGAACCGTTTCGAAAAGTCGGTGATTACCATCAAGGATCAAAACGGTCTGACCATTTTGGACCGCGATGAATACATGCGCCCTGGCACCGATATGCAAAGCCTTGGCGCATTAAATCCCTCATTCGCAATGATGGGAGAGCAAATGCCGGGCTTTGATAAGGTGGCTATGTTGAAGTACCCGCATCTGGAAAAGATCAACCACATCCACCATGCAGGTAATAGCTCTGGCATTGTCGACGGCGCAGCTGCAGTCCTGATAGGCAACAAGGAATTTGGCGGAAAATATGGTCTGAAGCCCCGGGCCCGTATCAAGGCGACTGCCAAAATCGGTACCGATCCGACCATCATGCTGACCGGTCCGGTGCCCGTCACCGAGAAAATCCTTGCGGATAACGGCATGCAGATCAGCGATCTGGACCTTTTCGAAGTGAACGAGGCCTTTGCCTCGGTCGTTTTGCGTTTCCAGCAGGCGTTTGATGTTGATCCTGAGTTAGTCAACGTCAACGGTGGCTCAATTGCCATGGGTCACCCGCTGGGTGCGACCGGTGCGATGATCATCGGCACTTTGTTGGACGAATTGGAGCGTCAGGACAAGGAAACTGGTCTGGCAACTCTGTGCATCGCGTCGGGTATGGGCGCCGCAACTATCATTGAGCGCGTCTGATGCCAAAGCTTGACCTTTCTCGGATCCCTTTCAAGGGCGGCTCGTCCTATCCCGGCAAGTTGGCTGAGGCGACTGCTGGTCGTTTCGTGCAGCGCGTCGGTGATGCGGGCGGGCTGACTCAGTACGGTGCAAACATCGTTCGTTTGGAGCCGCAGGGTATGTCCTCACTGCGCCACTACCACATGGAGCAGGACGAATTCGCAATCATGCTCAGCGGCACCTGCGTACTGGTTGACGATAGTGGTGAACACCAGATGCAACCCGGTGACTGCGCTGCTTGGCCCGCAGGGGAACCGAACGGCCACCACCTTGTGAACAAGACCGACGTGCCCGCGACCTTTCTTGTGGTCGGAACGCGGACCCCGACCGAGACCGGCTATTACAGCGACATAGATATGATGGTGAAGGATGACGAAAACGGATTCTCTTTCACGCGGAAAGACGGCAGCCCGCTGACGGCTGACCAGATTGGAGATGACAATGACTGATTTCACTCTGACGAAAGACGGCGACGGCGTCGCCCTGATCACCTGGGATGTGCCGGGGAAAACTATGAATGTGATGTCGTTTGACGGCTTGGCGCAGTTGAGTGACCTAATCGACCAGGCGTTGGCCGATGACGAAGTAAAGGGCGTCGTCATCACTTCTGGCAAGGAAGGATCGTTCGCTGGCGGGATGGACCTGAACCTTTTGGCCGTTATGAAGGAACAGGCGGGCGACGACCCAGCCAAAGGACTGTTTGAAGGCACAATGCAAATGCACGCCCTGCTGCGTAAGATTGAATTGGCGGGCATGGACCCCAAGACAAAGAAGGGTGGCAAACCGATCGCGACTGCCCTGCCCGGTACGGCGGCTGGCATTGGTATGGAGCTGCCTTTATCTACGCACCGCATCTTTGCCGCTGAAAACCCGAAGGCAAAATATGGGCTACCCGAGATAATGGTCGGCATTTTCCCCGGCGCGGGTGGAACAACCCGAATGGTCCGCAAAGTAGGCCCCATTGCAGCGGCGCCCTTGTTGCTGGAAGGCAAGATGTTGGATGTTAAAAAGGCAAAAGGTGCAGGTTACGTTGATGACATCGCAGAAGATCCGGTTGCAGCCGCAAAGGAGTGGGTGCTGAACGCCAAGGATGCCGATTTGGTAAAACCTTGGGATGCAAAAGGCTATAAAATGCCCGGCGGTGCGCCATACCATCCTGCAGGTTTTATGAACTTCGTCGGCGCTTCCGCAATGGTGAACGGTAAAACCCAAGGAGCATTCCCAGCAGCCAAGGCATTGCTGAGCGCGGTCTATGAAGGAGCGCTGGTTGATTTTGACACGGCACTTAAGATCGAAGCACGATGGTTCACCTCGGTGCTGATGAATCCGTCATCGGGTGCAATGATCCGCTCGCTCTTTTTAAACAAAGAAGCATTGGAGAAGGGTGCTGTACGTCCAGTGGGCGTTCCAGACCAATCGGTTAAGAAGATCGGTGTCCTGGGTGCGGGAATGATGGGTGCAGGTATCGCTTTGGTTTCGGCGCAGGCTGGGATGGAAGTCGTTCTGATCGATCGCGACCAAGAAGCCGCCGACAAGGGTAAAGCTTATACCGAGGCCTACCTGGACAAGGGCATAAAACGCGGCAAGACCACAGCTGAGAAAAAAGAAGGCATGTTGGCCCGCATTACTGCAACACACGATCTGGATATACTAAAGGGCTGCGACCTGATCATTGAAGCCGTGTTCGAGGATCCGAGCGTTAAAGCAGAAATGACAAAGAAGGTCGAAGCGATCATACCAGAGGATTGTATCTTTGCCTCGAACACCTCGACTCTGCCGATCACCGATCTGGCTAAGGCATCCGTTCGACCGGACCAGTTCATCGGCATCCACTTCTTCTCGCCAGTGGAAAAGATGTTTCTTGTTGAGATCATCAAAGGCAAGGAAACAGGGGATCGGGCGGTCGCCAAGGCATTGGATTACGTGCGACAAATCCGCAAAACCCCAATCGTCGTTAACGATGCGCGTTTCTTCTATGCGAACCGCTGCATCATTCCTTACATCAACGAAGGGTTGCGGATGATCACCGAAGGGGTCAGCCCGGTATTGGTCGACAATGCCGCGCGTCAACTTGGCTTCCCAGTTGGTCCAATTCAACTGAATGACGAAACTTCCATTGATCTGGGGGCCAAGATTGCGCGCGCTACCAAGGCTGCAATGGGGGACGCATACCAAGAAAGTCCAGCCGATGACCTAATTTTCTGGATGGAAGCAGAGGGCCGTCTTGGTCGAAAGGCAAATGCCGGCTTTTTTGACTATGACGACAAGGGCAAACGCACTGAATACTGGAAAGGATTGCAGGCGAAGTACCCGCATGCCGACAACCAGCCTGACCTGATTGAAGTGCAGGAACGTTTAATGTTCGCTCAGGTTCTCGAAGCTGTCCGCGCTCTTGAAGAAGGCGTTCTGGAAGATATCCGTGAAGGGGATGTTGGCGCTATCCTCGGCTGGGGTTTTGCCCCATGGTCGGGTGGACCGCTGAGCTGGCTGGACATTATAGGCACCCCATATGCGGCCGAGCGCTGCGACCAGTTGACCGAAAAATTCGGTGAACGTTTCGCTTGCCCACCGTTGCTGCGTGAAATGGCTGAAAACGGTCAGAGCTTTTACGGTCGGTTCAACCCAGAAACAAAGGCTGCCTGACAAATTGATGCAGGCGTGTGAAGCCACCTGCCTGCATCCTTAACATTCCATCAATTCTGCTGTCTTGCACGCATGACCAGAACAGTTGCACTTGGGCGACCCGGGCGACCTGAACGTCGAACCCCTAGCGTCGGGCGCATAGGGGAAACTGAATTTTTGTGGATGACCTTCGGTGGTGCGACCGAGGGGTCTGTAATTGCCGAAAAATTGCCATTTCTTGCCATCGCTTCAATGTATTCTGCGGCGGCGTCATCACCCAGAACCTCGTAGGTTGGCTGTCCCACCGCAGCTTGCCGGCGAAATCGGCAGGCCGTGCAATATGCCAGCAAACCGCCTTCGATGATTATCACTTCAGCTTGATCGAAAAACAAAGTTGTGACTTCAAACATTGTCGCGGGAGCATGCGATCGCAGTTCGCCTTTGCCGCCAAGCAATCTGGCGGGAACGATAGACAGGCCACTCATGGAAGAATCAAGCTTTTTAAGTTTCATTGCCACGCCTTGTTCTGGCAGAAGCCAGACCGGCCGCTTGTTGCCGACAGCCTGAGATGGCACATGAACCGGCAGACACTCGGCTCTTGTTTCACCTGAAGGAATTGCAACCGTATCTGTAGAAATCCGGCGTATTTCCCGTACACCGTCGTTCAATGTTCGGACAAGATCTCCCGGCGCCATGTGCTCCACCGACTTCCAGCCTTCTGGCGTTGCTATCTTAGTCCCATGCACAAATCCGCCACGTCTCGCGGATACTGCGCGCTGGCTGACCGCCCGCTGAATACTGACCGATTGAACAGAAGAATCAGGTAAACTCACTACTTTTAACACGTGCCGGCTCCCTTTAGTGGCACCTTCATAACGACCAAACAGTGCTAGCATGAAAACGGAGAGCGAGACTTCTTTTGGCCACATTTGAGCCGGCATACGGCCTAAATCGGCGCAATATCACTTTCTTAGCAAACAAAATTGATCTCAACCCATACTTTGGGCCGCTTTTGGAAACGAAAGCCTGGAATGGATTTCCCGCATTTTCCGATTCTGAGTCGATTTGAAGCAATCATTCATTCTGTTCCAGCGGCTTATTGTGCAAGAGCATTTTCTTCGTCGGGTTCTTGACTAAACAGCTGGCCAATGCGCGCTTAGTTGTTCCAGCCCATGGGCTATTCCGGTCGCAACAAGTTTGCGCCGAGGGATTGCAACATGCTAGAATTGAAAAAAATAATTCGAGCAGCATTTCAACATGACCGCCCTTAAACAATTCCAGCGGATCGAAGCCACGGGTTTGTGGCGCTCTTCACCCGAAGAGCAACGACGCGAGGTCGTCGTTTCGATCGGCGAGGCAACGCTGACAATCTCGGATTTTAACGACCGCGCACTGACACACTGGTCACTAGCTGCCTTGGTTCGCCAAAATCCGGGCTCCTTCCCGGCAATTTTCAACCCAGATGGCGATCCGGACGAGACGCTTGAACTGCCAAAGTCAGAGACCACGATGCTGGAAGCCATCGATCGACTACAACGCGCGATCGACCGGTCCCGGCCTCATCCGGGCCGCCTGCGCTGGGCTTCGGTTGGCGGGGTTGTGTTCGCCGTTTTGGCTGTATTGTTCTTGTGGTTGCCTCACGCTTTGCAAAATCATGTTGTTTCAGTTGTTCCGGAAATCAAACACCAAGAAATAGCCGCTGCTGTCCTGAAAAGGATCGAGCGTGTATCGGGAAAAGCCTGCACCTCAAGGGAAGCGATGGTATCGTTGCAGAAACTGGCGAACAGGACGGGTGTCAAACAAATTGTGATTGTGCCTGCCGGTGTGCCCGACGCCCTTAGCTTACCTGGCGGAACTGTGGTTTTAAACCGCGCTTTGGTTGAAGACCACGAAGACCCCGCTGTTGCTGCTGGATACGTCCTTGCAGCCCGCGCACAAGCGGCAGCACAGAATCCGCTGGACGAATTGCTGGATCGTACTGGGCCTATTGCCGCGTTCCGCCTGCTGACCACGGGCGAGTTAACATCCGACATCATAGACAGTTATACCGAGCAGGTCCTGACCGAACCGATCCCAAACGTTTCAGATACTGATCTTCTGGCGATGTTCGCACAGGCTGCCATGCCTTCCACTCCATATGCCTACGCACGTGACGTTACCGGAGAATCTGTGCTTGGCCTGATTGAAGCCGACCCGATGGCTGGCAGAGAGTTGGAACAGGTATTGCCGGATCGTGATTGGATCCAACTGCAGAACATCTGCGGTCAGTGATCAGCGCTATTTGGTACCGAACATACGGTCACCAGCATCGCCAAGCCCTGGCATGATGTAACCCTTCGAGTTTAATTCGCGATCAACCGCTGCAGTAACGATCTTCACGTCCGGATGCGCCTCTTTCATCCTTTCGACTCCTTCCGGAGCGGCAAGCAAGCATAAAAAGCGGATGTCGACCGCACCTGCTTCCTTCAGCAGGTCGACGGCGGCGGCAGAGCTGTTGCCAGTCGCCAGCATCGGATCAACGGCGATTACTAAACGGTCCTTTAAACCTTCCGGGGCCTTGAAATAATATTGAACAGGTTTCAGCGTCTCTTCATCGCGATATAGTCCGACGAAACCCACGCGGGCAGATGGGATCAATTCCAGAACCCCATCCAGCATACCGTTTCCGGCGCGCAATATCGATACAAGAGCCAGTTTTTTACCCGCTAGAATAGGCGCATCCATCTCTTCCATCGGCGTTTCGATGTGGCGTGTGGTCAGCTGCATCTCACGTGTGACTTCATAAGCCAGTAGCAAAGTTATCTCACGCAGCAATTGCCGGAAAACCGCTGTCGAAGTGCCTTTGTCCCGCATGAGCGTCAGTTTGTGCTGTACCAGCGGGTGATTTACGACAGTCAGATGGTCGCTCATTGTTTCTCCAGTCTCTTTTTTACTTTCTCGCGGGTTGCATCATCGCAAAATGCCGCTTCCAATGCGGTATTATTCAACGCAGCGAAATCTTCAGCGTCCCAGCCAAAGGCTTGGTGCAACATCTCATATTCACGCCGCATTGTGGTGTGAAAAAACGGCGGGTCGTCTGTTGAAACGGTTACCTTTACTCCGGCATCGCGCAACTTCGCAATTGGGTGCGAGTCGAACTCTGGATACAGCCCAAGCACCACGTTCGAGCCTGGACAGACTTCGAGCGTGATTCCGCGATCAATCAACTCGTGCACCAGGTCCGGATCTTCAATAGCTCGAACACCGTGGCCAATCCGTTCAACACCCAGATGCCGGATCGCGTCCCGAACACTTTCTGGTCCGCCAAACTCACCAGCGTGTGTTGTCAATTGCAGGCCAGCTTCGCGTGCACAGTCAAAGGCCCACTTGTAATCTGCTTGTGCACCAACAGACTCGTTCCCGCCCATGCCGAAACCAGTAATCCAATCTCCGGCAGTTTCGGCTGCGCAATACGCGCTGCGCTTTGATTGCTCTGGCCCGAAATGGCGAACGCAAGTCACCACGCCGCGCAAAGTAATTTCAAACTTACGCTCCGCCTCTTCTGCCGCGTCCTGAATGGCGCTTAAATAATCTTTCCACGCGGACAAGTCGCCGCCGCCACAGAAATCCGGGCTGAGGAAAGTTTCCGAGTAAATCACTCCGTTTTCAGCGCTTTCCTCTAATATAGCCAAAGTAAGACGGCGAAAATCCTCAGGCGAATTAAGGACTTGGCACGCCGCCTCGTAAACGTTGAGGAAATGGGAAAAATCGCGAAAGTCGTACGATCCGTTTGACTTGAATATCCCACTCAAGTCGACACGTTTTTCATGGGCAAGCTGACGTATGAACGCCGGCGGGGCCGCACCCTCGTGATGTAGGTGCAATTCAATTTTGGGCAGCTCGGCTACATTCATAAAAAAGTCCTACCCGGACCCTGTGCCGGGATGTTCAGATGGTGCGCGACACTGGCTGCGATGTCAGCAAAATTTACCTGCCCGATCTCGCCGCCCCCCTGCCCGGCTATCAATACAGGTACCTGTTCCCGGGTATGGTCGGTGCCAGTCCAGCTTGGGTCATTGCCATGGTCCGCAGTCAACAGCAACAGGTCATTTGGGCAAAGCTTGTTTAGGATCAATCCAATTTCGCGATCAAACCACTCCAACGCACGTGCATATCCGCTGATATCGCGGCGGTGACCATATAAGCTGTCAAACTCAACAAAGTTTGCAAAAGTCAGGCTCCCTTCCGCAGCTTCATCTGTCAGCTTGGACAAATGCTGCATCAATTCAGCATCTGAACCTTTGTAAAGCTCATCAATCCCTTGCATCGAAAAGATATCGCCAATCTTACCTAATGCGTAGACGTGCCGTCCCGCATCCTGCACCCAGTTTGTAAGAACAGGCGCAGGAGGCAATATCGCGAAATCCTTCCGGTTCGTGGTGCGCGTAAACCCCAAATCGGGAGTTCCGACAAAGGGACGTGCGATAACCCGTCCGACTTTCATTTCGTGCAGGCGTGGAGAAAGCGTACGACACATCTCCAGCAACCGATCTAGTCCAAATGTCTCTTCATGCGCAGCAATCTGAAAAACACTGTCTGCTGATGTATAACAGATCGGCCGTCCCGACTGCATGTGTTCGGCCCCCAGTTCGGCAATGATTGCCGTACCTGAGGCATGGCAATTGCCCAAGATACCGTCCGCACCGGCCGCCGACGCGGCCGCTTGGCTTAGATCAGCAGGAAATGCCGGGACGGTGTCAGGGAAGTAATGCCAATCCCACGGCACCGGCAACCCCGCAAGTTCCCAGTGACCAGAAGGCGTGTCCTTGCCCCGAGAATGCTCGCGCGCGCATCCCCATTTTCCGATAGGTTTACCGTTCAACCCCGGCGTGGACGCGTTTGAGGCCAATCGCACAGCCGCGCCCAGCCCCAACCCGTCAAGATTGGGAAGGAAGAGCGGACCAGAGCGTCCGTCTTCGGCGTGACCGTCCGCGCAAGCCTGGGCAATATGGGCTACGGTGTTGGCGCCTGCGTCTGGGATTTCACCGTTAAAAAAAACGTCGGCATCCTCTGCGCCACCAATCCCAACCGAGTCCATGACCAAAAGGAATGCACGTGTCATGCAGTAATCCTTTCATGGACAAGATCGGGTATCTCAACAGGAGTGTCAGATATTGTAACGGAAGCCAAAATACCTGCTTCTGCCCGACGGGCTACATCCTCGCGGGCGGCGTGGACAACGGCAATGGGTTCGCCCTTGGCCACCCGGTGTCCGAGTCGAAGCAGTCCCGATATCCCAACTGCTGGGTCTATGATATCACTTTCAACCTGACGTCCTCCGCCCAACGAAACAACGGTGAGACCCAGAGCTTCGCCGTCAAACGCCGCAATGTATCCACCACGAGGCGCAGAAACCTCTTGGATCACATTCGCTTCGGGTAAAAAGCGGGCCCAGTTGTCGACAAACTGGACAGGGCCACCCACCGCAGCCATCATGCGGCCAAATCGCTCAGCGGCCTTACCGTCGCGTATGATTGTGGCAATTCGTGTGCGACCTTCTTCCAATGTGTCACACAGGCCTGCATCCACTAGCAGTACGCCGCCAAGTTCGGCTGAAATCTCAACCAAAGGTGAAATATTGCCGCTAGTGAGAACTTTCATAACTTCGGCCACTTCCAGCGCGTTACCCAAAGCTGGGGCAAGAGGCTGCGACATATCCGTTATAACAGCGCTCGTTCGACATCCTGCGGCATTGGCAGTCTCGGTCAACGCCTTGGCGAGATCGCGGGCGGCCTCAACGGTTTTCATAAAAGCGCCGCTACCTGCCTTGACATCCAGTACAAGAGCGTCAGGGCTGACCGCTAGTTTTTTTGACAAAATGGATGCCGTGATTAAATCCAGGCTCTCAACCGTGGCAGTTACATCGCGCACTGCGTACAATCGCCTATCTGCTGGGGCTATTTGGCCAGTTGCACCTACAATTGCCGCGCCAGTGTCACGCAACACTTGCTGCAGTCGATCCTGTCCAATTTGGGTGCTTACACCGGGGATTGCTTCCAGCTTATCAAGCGTACCGCCTGTGTGACCCAAACCCCTGCCCGAGATCATCGGAACATATGCACCGCATTCGGCCAAAGCCGGAGCTAGTAAAAGGCTGACACAATCACCAACTCCACCGGTCGAATGTTTGTCGATTACAGGGCCATCCACGTCCCAGCTTAGAACATCGCCGCTGTCGCGCATCGCAATGGTCAGATCGGCACGCCCTTTAGACCCCAACCCACCCATGCAAACTGCCATTGCGAAGGCCCCAGCTTGCGCATCGCTGACGCTGCCATCAGCCAGCCCTTGCGCAAACCAATAAAGTTCCTCGCTGCTGGGTACTTCTTCACGACGCAGCTTTGCGATGATCGAACGCGCGTCCATTGCGTCAGCTATCCTCCATATGCGAAGCGTCGAATGCTCCCGGTAAAAGCTGGCCGATCGTAGTTTCAAACTCATCGCCTTCGACAGTTGCCAGAGTCACTTTGACATCCCGGTTACCAAACTCGGCCAGCTTTTGTCTGCATCCCCCGCAAGGCGGTACCGGTTGAGGGCTTGAGGCGACCACGTAAACTTCGGCCAGCTTTTGCTCACCGGCTGCGACCATTGCAGCAATTGCGCCTGCCTCTGCGCAAGTGCCTTCTGGATAGGCCACGTTTTCAACATTGCAGCCTGAAAAAATTTCACCAGAGGTCGACCGCAAAGCCGCGCCAACCTTGAAATTCGAATATGGCGCATAGGCCTTTTCGCGGACAGACAAGGCAGCTTCTTTAAGCGACATGACGATTTCCCATTTTTTGATCATATGGTCAGAAAATTTCAACCTAGTAGAAAGAATTGGAGGAGTTAAGGCCCAGACAGTTACATTCCTACCAGATTTGCAGCTATTTTAACGTGGTTTCAAACGTTCCCGGCAAAGTCACCTCAAGCAGCTCAACATCATCCGTGGGTTCGTCAAGCTTCGTGAACATCCCCGGTGGTATGACAAAGGCATCACCCTGTTCCAGCCTGAAAGGGTCCCGCCCCTCACCGTTGAGCGTCACCTCTCCGTTCATGACAAATGTGAAATGAATGTCGGTGTCGTGGCTGGTCCAAACTGGATCGCCTTGACCCCTGCGAACAACCTGAACCCCCGCAACGCCTTTGGTGTTCTCTGCAATTGTCGTATCGCGGCATATATACCCCGGCAAACGAAATTGCTGCCAGACGGCGTCTTTGGCTTGATTATACACAAACCGCTGCCCCTGCCACTCCCGTTCAGGTCGGAAGTGCGGCGTTGGCAAACTCATCTCATGATCGATTTCAGTGACATGTTCAGCAGGCACACCGATTTCGATGACCTGCACATTGTCTGAGGCCTCAAGAACACGATGGCGGATCTCGGGTGGTTGGATAAAACAGTCGCCCGTTGTCAACCGCAGCTTGTTGCCTTGATCCTCATACACAACATCAACCCATCCGTTGATGCAAAAGATCAGCTGAAACCCGACTTTGTGGAAATGAACCATGTCAGGCACCGGTCCGCCATCTGGAATGCGAATGTGGCTGGCAATGATAGACCCGCCCAGCCTATCTGGAACAAGGTCACGATAGTGCATGCCTGCCCGCCCAATTATCCAGGGAGCCTGATCCTTAAGTCGTCGCACGACAAAGGAATGCACTGTTTCCGGCATAACCATGGGTGGATCGAGTTCTTCAATTTCCACCCTTGTGCCATTAGGCGCGACCAAAGCGCGTTGGCCATCGGCAAATTCATCCGGACGATCGGTGAGAATACGCAGGGTGCCAGGTGGCTCTGGGGCATCCTTTTCAATTCGCACGCGCAGCCCGTGCCCGGAAAACACCGCAACCCGCGGATCATCAGCCGGATAGATCATATCCATCCGCATGCCCAAAACCTTGGTGAAAAAGGGAATGTCGTCTCGCAATTCCTGCGTTGGAAGGCGTATTTCCGCTTTAGTCTGACTGTGGTTCTGGCGCGATGTCATATGATGTCTCGTCAATTTCGGTTTTTGGCCATCCGATCAGAACGGCAGCCAAAATGCCAATTGAAAAG
>NZ_JBXWSJ010000022.1:0-74961 GCF_059613365.1 Ruegeria sp. BHSA163 | reverse complement strand
ATACGATCGACTGGGTGGAACGGACGGTATACGACGAATAGCCGACGTTCTGGTCGACAATCACTCCAGAAACCCGGTTGTCGCAGCGCGATTTGCAGGAACCGATATGGTACATCTCAAACAAATGGCAGGAGACTTCTTCATAGCTGGTTCTGGCGGACCTGAGATTTATTCAGGAAAAGACATGATCACGGCGCATCAACATATGAACATTAGCGGAGATGAGTTTGTCGCGGTTCTAGACGACGCTATGAACGCCCTGAAAGAAAACAATGTTGGTCAGCGGGAACAAGAAGAGGTTTTGTATATTCTGTATAGCCTCAAGGACCAAGTTGTCGGAATCTGAGCTTTGGGAAAACCGATAAGTTTTGGCGAAAATAGAATCTTAACATTGCCTTCTCTTTTTACGAATCTTGCGTTCGCCAATACTGAATGATCGACTGCGCTGGGCTTGTTTCTAAAGCGCGTTGAAATTCCTGCTCGCGTTATCAGCAAGTCGGCAAGCAGTTAATGCTAGTCAATGGATCGAATTGAATTCAGCGGATGCATAGATATGCCGCCTGCGACGCAATATGCGCCTACAAACAAGAACTTTTAAAAGAAGTTCTGAACAAAAAAATACATCCAAAGCATTATGCAAATTCCGAAAAACTCATTTGGAAGCATCTCTATAATCGATGGCACCATGGATGGAGGTCACATCGAACTGCTTCTCCTAGTCATCAATCAAAAGACCAGATTCCTTTTCAACAAAGTACCTGTTCTCGACGTACAAGTTTGTAGCTTGATACTTATGCCGAAGTTTGACCCTATCGTGGTCATTCAGCAAACTGTGCGCACTGCTACTTTCAAAGCCAAGTTTTGTCATTGAACGATCAAGTCGCAAGGCCCAGCTACGAAATCGCGCTGATCCGAACGGCAAACAATTTGCGAGGCGTTGAAGGTTAATTGCTCGCGCCGATGCGGATTGCCTTTCTTTTTCTGCAAAGCGGAAGTCATCAGTAGAATCCACACCTAGTTCATCAAGAAAGGACTCAACGATGCTTGGTTTTTCTCTCTCGAACGATTTAACAATGAGGCGGTCAGATTCTATTACAGATTCTAATTTTTGTAGCCTGGCTTTATGATCCAGAGCATCAACACTTTCAGAATCTAGTATTGATTTAGGCCAAGGATTCCCCCCGCGCTTCAAGCCCTCGGTAAAAAGTGAAACTAGCAGATCATCTTGCCGCCGAAGGTATAGAACCCAAGACCGATCGGCATTAACAAATATGCGGCGCAAGTCCTGGTACACGAACGAGCCTGTTACGGCCGGTCGCGCAAGCACTTCAGAGGATATTACCACCAGATTGGGTTGATGTTCATCTATCTCGCTCTGAATCGCCTGGACGTGAGCAGTGACTTTATCCGTATTCTTGTCGAAGAGGTCCATTACCAAGGGATGATGAAAAATTAACAAACGACTTCGATCGCTAAGTTCAGGTCCGTTCAAAAAGCTTCTGCCGCCGGTCGGATACAATATTCCTTGTTCTTTCAAAGAGCCTGAGTTTTTCTGCAGGAATGTCTGGATTGAGGTGGTTCCAGTTTTATGCGGGCCGATGTGAAAATAAACATGGCCATCAAATCTAATTTGAGAGGGAGAGCCTGACTTCATAGTAAGATTTTGGTTTCCTATACCAAGTTGGCGTAACCCAAACATATGGCAATTTGCGCATGCAAAGAAGTGTATTCAGTTCGATTACTGCATGCGATTTTGGTTAACGGTGAGCGCTTTACGGTCGAACTGGCAGAAAGCTTTCGTCCACTCAGGTTTCGCATCGAACCTCCGCTGTCATAAGTTGTGAGGCTGCGGTGCAGCCTTTCCTGTTATCAGTTGCGCGCGAAATGCTTGGTTATCCGAAAAGTATGGAACGCGTCGAGAAATTGGTTAAATCCGCGTTGGATGCCTTCGACTGACACGTAAACGGGTCTCGGGACAGCAGAATTCAATAGCTCCTTTTCAAAGGCTGCTCTATTGGAGTCTGTTATGGCGATCACACCCATTATTCAGAAAAAAGAGGTTCTGCCTGAACGGCAAACGGACAGTATGCGTGGCATCGCTTTAATGGCCTTTGGCATGTTTCTGTTCTCTGCCGTCGATACGATGGGAAAGTTCCTTACAGAAACTGTCCACCCCATACAGATCGTGTGGTTCCGCCAACTCGGGTTGTTTCTGGGGGTTGTCGTTTTGATTTCAATTCAGGGCACGGGGGTTTTGTCTTCGAAAAACCCCAAACTTCAAATCGGACGTGGCGCTTTGGCGGCATGTTCTGCAACGCTATTCATTGTTGGTGTCAGCTATGTTCCCCTTGCAGACGCAGTTGCGATTACTTTCGTTGCGCCTTTCATCGTGACGGTAATGGGAGCGCTAATTCTGCGTGAGCAAGTGGGTATCCGCAGATGGTCTGCGGTCGTGATTGGTTTTCTTGGAACTTTGATCGTTATCAGGCCCGGAATGGGTGTTATCCATCCAGCGTCGATTTTATTAATAGTTGCCGCGTCCGCTTTTGCCATGAGACAGGTATTATCGCGAATACTTGCTGGCGAAGACAGAACACGAACTACGGTTGCGTATACAGCCATCGTATCTTGGGGTCTTTTGACCCTTCCATTACCTTTTGTCTGGCAAACACCATCGAGCGGGTTGGATTTGGTTTTGCTGTTGGGCATGGCGGTCCTAGCAGCCGCAGCCGAAGTCCTCGTCATTATGGCGCTGGATGCTGCTCAGGCAGTCGTTGTGGCTCCTGTTCAATACAGCTTGCTCATTTGGGGCACCATTTATGGTTTCTTCGTATTCGGGCAACTGCCAGACTCATGGACCTGGCTGGGCGCAGCGATCATTGTTGCAACAGGTTTGTACACCCTGAACCGTGAAAGGCTTGCTTTGCGAACTCGTAAATAGGTCAATAAGATTTTAGGAATTTCAAAGATCGATCATGGGATGGCCTGTTACATAAGTCGAAAGCGTGATGGGCAATGCGCCTGATTTGCGACGACGCAACTGTATCGCGTCCATTTTTGGAACGCCGAGCGCTGCCGAGCAAAGACTGTCCGTTAGTTTGTTTCAAAAACGAAATGCAGTATAAAAGCTGCAACACCGCTCAGGCGTTTCTCCAAGCTGTTTAAGAGGCTGCGCTTACATCGTTCCAAGGCTCAGCGGTCAACGATTTTTCCCGAACCTCGTGACCAGTGAAAAGCAAATGGCGGCGAAAACCCCCATTAGGATACTGAAGCCCAGATTTGGCAGAAATGAACCACCCATTCCAGTAATCCAGCCTACAAAAAATACGGCCGCAAATACCACAGCTCCATAGATAAGCGATTTATGTTTCACTGGAAGCCCGCCTTGTTAAAGGATTCTTTCAAAACAATTCACCATAAACCATTAGATCATTCGATATAAGCCGTTGTAAAGATTCCGGGTCGGGCATGTGTTGGGTCAGTTCAGAATGCGAGGCATTGTGTAAGCTCGCGACGAATGGATCCTGCAATAAACTCGCGCGGGTTTCTCCAGGATCCGCTGCTTCAATGGTCTGAAAAAAAGAGCATTCTCGAACGAACTAGTCAGCTAACTGCTTTGGGTGAAAAACAATTATTTAAAGGTGGCCCGTTATTTCCAACGGCATTTTTTGAATGTCAGGAGCCTATTTTGGATTTAGACTTACATAATGATTGCCGAACTTACCCTAATCGACTGGATTGGCGTGCTTGGATCGCTTTTGATTGCAGGCGCTTATTTAGCTGTCTCTCGTGGCTGGGTCGATGCGCGCAAGCCGGGGTTCAATCTCCTCAACCTTTCAGGAGCTCTGCTCATTCTTTTGTCGCTCTGGTATCGACCTAATGCGGGTGCAATTTTGATTGAAGTGCTTTGGGTCGGCATTGCGATCACGGCTCTTGTGCGTTGGACCTTTAGACGTTGAAAATGTGATCTATGGGATTGGACTTCCGCAGTGTCCACAGGGCGGTCACCGAAGATTCAATCGCATCTTGAATTGAATCAGCCTCCGAGCGCGTTTTTGTAAATAATGCCATCCTTCATGATAATCAGAAAGTTCGCTTCTGGGTCGACCAACAGATTGATGTCCTCAACCGGATTGCCTTCAACAAGTATCAAATCTGCATATGCTCCCGCTTTAATCACGCCAAGCGGGCCTTGCTGATATGGGTTTCGCGGTCCCGACATCTCCACAAGTTTTGCCGTGTTATATGTGGCCTGTTGCAAGACTTCTGCCCCAGACCACCAACGACCACGGCGCTCGAACTCAAGGTTTTGCATTGCCATCAACTCCGGAGCTCCGAACAGGTCCACACCGAAAGCAATCGGAAGGTCGTACTTTTTGATCAAAGCCACATAGTTTTCGACATTATCGCGCAGTGGCGCTCCCTTTTCGATAGTAGCGGGATCGCCTGCAGCCAACATGTTCTCATCCGGTGTGAAGATCAGAAACTGCGGATTGAGGATGGCCCCGGCGTCGCGTATGGCGCGAATGGTCTCCTCCTCAAAAATCATGTTGCCGTGATCGATGCTTTTTACCCCGCCTTCAAGTGCCCGGATGACAGACTCATCCGTGTAAGCGTGAACGATGACGTATGTGTTCCAGTCCTCAGCAGCTTCCACAGCGGCGCGAATTTCTTCGGGACTGTAGTGGGTTGTATCCAGAGGATCATATGGAGTCGAGTTACCTCCACCCAGGCTGATCTTAACCTGAGTTGCCCCGAGGCGCAGCACCTCGCGAGTGGCCGCCCGTACCTCAGATACTCCGTCGGCAATGAACGACCACTCCCGCTCAAAAACAGTACGATCACTTCGTTGTCTGTGGTGGGTGTCATTGTATAAACGGAAATCGAAGTGGCCGGACGTTTGACCGATCCAGTGTCCTGAACTAAAGATGCGCGGTCCGGGAACGATCCCCTCGTCTATGGCTTGGGCTATGCCGTAGGATGGGCCGCCCGCATCCCGCAACGTCGTAAAGCCCCGCATCAGCATTCGTTCCGCTTCGCGCGTTACCAGAGCGCCCGTGTATGACCAGTGAAGGTTATATGCTAAGGCCAAGGGCGAGGTCGGAAGCATGATGTGGTTGTGACCGTCTATCAGGCCTTGGATCAAAGTCCGTTCTTGACCGTCAATGACTACCGCATTGTTCGGTTCTATTGGATCGGTCGAGACCTTGGCTATCAAATTGCCCTCGACAAGGACGTTGGCGTTCTCAATGACCGCCGCATTTTCACTATCAAAAACGTCGACATTGACAAACAGGGTTCGCGGCTGGCTGTCTTGAGCGGACGCTCCGAAAGCCAGCAAGACTGTAAGCATAGCTGGGAGAAGTGCCAGTACTGAAACTATAGTCATTATTTGAAACCATTCGAATATGTTCGGCCAATCTGCAGCATTACCTGCGGGTTCCCCTGAGTCAAACTTGTCACTTGCTATGGTAGCTCTGCTCGAACGCACGTTTCCACTCTCTAAACCTGTCGCGTCCTCGACAACGTTCAATTTCTGTAAACGAACTTCCACCAGCCCTCGCAAGTCACTGTGAAGGTTTGCTTAGCGTCCATCGGGGAGTTTTAGCGACCAACACATCGACCTAGAAAACTACACCCTTTTTATGAGAGAGTTCCGTAAACGCCAAAGCGGGCGATGCATCCGGTTGAATCTGGCCACGCTGGCGATCTAAATCGGAATTGGAGACGACAGTGAGTGGTGAAGAGAACAAACCCACCCCGGCACATGTGGAACTAGACCCCGATCACGAAGATGCCATCGTTCGATGGTGTAACCGCATGATCCGTCACGGCGTTAGGGCATTGTCAGTGCTAATGCTCGGCATCATCCTGCTGGCTATTATTGACGCTGGTTTCACAACATTTCAGAAGTTGTTGGAACCACCTGTTTATATCTTAGAGGTCAGCGATCTTCTCGCGGTTTTCAGTGCTGTGCTGGTCGTTCTTATCGCGATAGAGATTTATACAAATATTACTCTCTATTTGACTGCCGACGTCATCCACATCAAGCTTGTTGTCGCGACAGCCTTAATGGCGGTAGCTCGAAAAATCATCACACTTGACGACAAAAATTTGGAGCCCCAATACTTTCTTGGTTACGCAGCGATTGGCCTTGCGTTGGGCGTAACTTACTGGCTGATAGATAGAAAACCGTAAGACGCAAATTGAAATGTGCGCAAAATTTCGCATCGGCGCCTTTGACTTAACGGAATTTAATCACCGGTTTGCGCGCATGGCAACTTGCTGCGCGAGCAAAGCAACCAAGAACGGTGAAGGTCTCGTAAACACTCGATACGAACCTTGGCTGCACGTGGTATGAACGACTGCCGTGTGGACAAAGCCGCTATTCTTCCCGGTCGTTAAATGGTGACTGTTTTATGGGGCATCGAAAGTTATGGCTTCGCTGCTGTTGGCTTAAACGTATTCCCCACGTGGCCCAAAACACTTGATTCTGCACCGCAGCAAAGCTACCATTTCAACATGGGAGGAAACCTAGTTCAACTATGGAAAGGTTTCCAAATGACTGATTACTCTGTCGCAGCCACAAATAATAAACCCAACACTGACCGCCTGATGCGAACCCTTGATGACTTCTTTGTGAAGCTAGGCCAAGGTTTCAACGCGTACTTGATGGTCCAGTCTCGCGCCGCTGAACTTGAAAGGCTAAACAATCTTTCGGACCATGAGTTGGCGGAAATAGAACTCAAACGAGATGACATTCCCAAGTATGTATTCAGGGACATGATCCACATATAGGGAAATACAAGCATGATCTTTCGCCCGCACTCGTCATATTTGTCACCAGGCAGTTGTGTGATAGGTCAGCACGGTTCGCTGGAAATCCTCTGATAATTCAATCATAATTGATGACTATAACTTTTGTTCGATGTGATAGCGTGAGCCGTGGACGGCAGTTGTGGCTTAGGGCTTTGAACCTTCGATCCCACCGGTGAGGCGGTCGCGTACTGATTGAAAAGCCGACGTGCGGACAGGAATGTGATCAAGCTCAATTAAGAAGAAAGATTGCATTAATTAGGCACCAGTTTTTCAAGTTCTGGTAGCAGTACGACGCTTTCCTGCTCATTCGGATCAGTACGCGCAATAACCGCCACGGCTGGCTCTGCGCCATCGTTGAAAGGTAGATGCGGAGCGCCGGCGGGTATGTAGATTAGGTCCCCTGCATTTGTTTCCATCACGTGCTCCAACTTTTCGCCCCAATACATCTTTGCCGAGCCGGAAATGACATAAATAGCGGTTTCGTGGAATTCGTGTTTATGGGCTTTAGCTCGTCCACCCGGTGGAACTGTTAGTAGGTGCATGCATATTTTATTACTGCCGACGGTTTCCTTTGCGATTCCTTCGAAATAATTAAAGCCTTGTTTGCCAGAATATGTGTCGCCGGGGCGTAGTTTTACACATTTTTGCATAAGCCACTTTCCCATAAAGGTTTCCTCAACTTAGAAACTATAGACGAACTGCTCTCAGAACGAGGAATATTGTTTGGCTGACAGTTTTGGGCTCAACGCAGGCTTCCAATAGATTTTGTCAAATGTCCGCTAAGGAACGGGTACTAGACCTAGCGTTTCGAAACACCAAGGTCTGCTCTGCAGACAAAGTTGCCATTAGTTTACAACGGGTTTGCCAGAGTAGGTCCTGCCCACTTAGAAAAAGTTAATCCAGCTTACAAGAATGGGATGCAGTCAAAAAATGGGCAGAAACGCGGAAGGCGATCAATAACTTTGTGCGGCTGGAAAAGGAAAACGTTGATCGCATTTCAGAGAAACCGAAGCAGGTGCTTTGGCGGGTGCCGGATTCAGTGCATTTAATAACTGACCCGACACCCTTTCCCGTGGGCTATCTCAACGGGCGGGGGCATCACTTGTTGAGGTTGCGTTACCGTCCCACGGGAAATCCGATATAATTCAACGTGTTCAGGCCCCAGTTATTGGCCCTTCGTTTGTTCGGCTTGCTCTCAGACGGCAAAGTCTTTTGAATACCTGCCAAATCTATGCGTCATCAGGCTGGTGAACGCTGCACACATTACCCATGGCTACTGGCCGCATGCACGGCATTGGGCAGGGATGACGCCGTGTTTTTAGATTGACCGCACAGTGTTGGGGAATTGCCCAAAATACGTGTTGGTCTAATCACCTGATTAAACTAACTGACCAAAGTCACACTCCAAATGTGACATTTCCCATGCCGCTATCGGCGGCACTGTCAACTTGAACCCGCTTTTAACCGTCCTTCGGTAACGCGGACTTTTTTTTCTGGTCCAGTGGCTCTATGTGTTCGGTTACTACCGCAGACAGCCCGTGTTGCCTTGTCCCCTGTAAAATTGGCAGCACGGGTTTTATATGTTCCAGAGCAGTCCATTCAATTGTGGTTCCCTACGCAATGAAAGCGCAGGTGCTTTCGCACCATTCGTCGCCAACCACTCAAGCAACGACGCCCACTGATACTGCAAACTGTTCATGGAAAGATAATCCCGCTGCTGTTCTGGCTTGCAATTTAGATGTGTGGGATTGTTCGGGGTCATTTGCGCAAAGCAAATGTTCAACTGATGATGCCTCGGTCAACGTTGAATATAAAAACCCCACGCCTTCGCTTGGGTGGGACAGGAGGCGTGGGGCTTTTTGAGGGGTGTTGGGTGTGAAACTCAAACACCCTAACACTCAGTCAAAACACAAAACTCATTACAACGTTTCCAGAACAAATTAGCGCTTGTCTAAAATGGGGGAAACGAAATTGGGATTTTGTCGAATTTACTGCGAATTTGGAATCGTCTTAGTGGACAAAACAACAATTTGCGTCTTCAATGTTACCCATAGCGAAACAGTTCCACGTCAGAAATTCAGACACAAACCATAAAACTAGGACTGTCCGAATCTTGATTGGGTTAAACCAAGAACCAAAAGATCGTTGTTTGGCAACCGGGCCTATAGTGTGCCGTAAAAAATGGTTTAGCCGCGGAAATGATATCTACTGGCTGAATCGGTTCGTAGGACCGACTCGAGAATAAAAGGAGAAACACCCATGAATCGTAGATTTGTTCTGAAATCAACCGTTGCAGCGGGCCTGATGGCCCTTGTTGCAGGATGCTCCACCGGAGGGGATGATATCGTCGATGTAGCCTCGTCCAGCGACCAGTTCTCAACACTTGTGGCGGCTGTTTCAGCTGCAGGATTGGTGGAAACATTGCAAGGTGACGGTCCATTTACAGTATTTGCTCCGACCAATGAAGCCTTTGCTGCCCTTCCAGCCGGTACTGTTGATGACCTTTTGAAACCGGAAAACAAGGACCAGCTTGTTTCTGTCCTAACGTATCACGTCGTTCCCGGTAACTTCCCCTCAAGTTCTCTGGCCGGGCAGAAGGGTTCGCTTACAACCGCTCAGGGTGGCTCCTTGACAGCTGATGGAACCGACGGCGTAAAAATTAATGGAGCAAACGTCATTTCTCCTGATATTACAGCTTCCAACGGCGTAATCCACGCAATCGACACGGTACTACTTCCCTAGTTGGTACCGTGCATCGGGCGAAATTGAAGTCCCCCGTTAGTCCGGGGGCCAAATATTGCCAAGAAAAAGATTAAGGCCTTTCGAAGAAGACCAGATCTAAGAATCTGGTACTCGCCGTTTGCGGTCAATAATCGATATTTCGAAGTGATAGCCCTGTCGTTGGATTGGAAGGACCGCACTGCAGTAGACGGTCGCTTTGTTCTAAGAGTAGACCTTGGCGCTTTGAAAACCTAGGTCTGCTATTCACCCTTGAGCGGACATCTGACAAAATTGCGAGGATGAACGCATCGAGCCCAATTTGACCGGTCCTGCAACTTGCCTCCTTGCCCACTCGCACCTTAAGCTTTTCACCGAAACACATTGTTCCCTGGTTTTTATCTGAGCAGTATTTGGAGGTAAGATGCCCAAAAACAGAAAACTCAATACTGCCTTCCTAGTTCGTAGTGAAAGTGATCTGAGGTCGCAATTCTCAGCAACGCAGGAAATTGCTGTCAAAAAGTGTTTAAAACATATCGATGATCACGCTCGGGTGTTTATTGAAAGATCTCCATTTGTTTGCATCGGAACGCAATCACCGGATGGGTCCGCAGACGTAAGTCCCAGAGGTGATCCCCGCGGATTCGTAAAGATATTGGATGACAAGACCCTCTTGATCCCCGACAGACCGGGTAACAATCGGCTAGATACGCTTTCAAATATTCTGACCAATTCCAAAGTTGGCCTGCTATTCTTAGTGCCCGGATTTGATGACACTATGCGGGTAAATGGTCACGCGGAACTCACGCGTGATCCCGACCTGCTTTCCACGATGGCCGTAAATGGACGTGTTCCCCAAATTGCCATCGCGGTGCATGTTGATGAAGTTTTTATTCATTGTGCGAAAGCCCTTCGCCGATCAAACCTTTGGGATCCAAGTCAGCATCAGAATCGTGAGGACGTTCCTTCTTTAATGAAGATCATACTGGATCAAACATCTGTCGCGCCTTCCGATCCCGAGGAGCAACTTAGGTTGGACGAAAATCTGGAGCGAGAGTACCGCCAGACAATGTACTGACCTATATCGGTACGGTACTTGCTGTCCAAAGCAGTTACTTGTTGGACAGCAAACACGGTCCGCTTAGTTCGCAAAGCGGTCACTCGCCTTTGGTCCCAAAAACGAAGCCCAATGTTACGCGGAAATGGCTATGATCGAGCAGGGTGGAATATGCCTCAGCGAAGCGTGAACTTTTCGCCAGATGGTCCGACGCCTAAGTTGGCCGATACAGGAGCTCGTTTATGAAGAATCGCGACTGCCACCGCGATGCTGATCTGATTCAAGCGCGAATGCGCCCGGCTGGGATTTCAGGTTAAAATGAAGATTGCCGTGGTTGAAACGACTTGCGGTTCCTGTAGCGCAACGAATGGCGGCATCGTCCGTAAATTCAAAAATCCATTGATCTTTGGGTTGGCTTAAAAAGGCTTTTGTTTAGCGGCTCGGTCAGCTAATTTTATGCCCATACAAGATTACAGAACATGCAGGGGTGCGGAACCTTCGGTTCAGTTCAAAGGTAATCAAGATGCAAAAATACTCAGTTCCAGTTTACTACCGCGCAGTCTTGTCAGTTGATTGCATAGCCATCCTTGAAGTCGAAGCTAGCAGCCCAGAAAGGGCTCGCGAGATTGGCTTGGCTGAGGTTCAAAAGAACGACGACTTCGGACTTCCGAACGTAAAGGGGAAGTTTCAAGTCGACACTGATCTAAAGGTGGTCGCATCCGAAACCTTCGACGCGACAGACTGGGGCACAGAAGATGTTGCCGTCGAATTGTCAGACGTTGTTGAATTGGCCGACGCATAGATTAGCCTCGGTAGCCCGCTTTGGTGCGTGATACTGCCTGTTTTGTCATATCCTTTGCGGCCGTACCGACGCGGAACCGATAAATTGCTTGGCGAGTTTGTCCATATTTGGTGTGGATTTTTAGGGTATACCTGCCAGTGACCTACAAACCACCGGACTTTGATGTCATCAGGAGTATGTGCAATGTATTGTTTCTGCATGAGTAGGTGCAAATAATCCCTTACCATTTGCAAGCTCGTTGCGTAGCCGCATGTGCAACTCTTCTGAAAATTAAACAGTATCAGTTTTGTTTTCTATCGCGCAATAGTTTTTCAATATGTTTCTTTTAAATACTAAGCCAAATTCTGAATTGCGTAAAAAAGTACTGGGTGTTACGGTGACTTGATAAATAAAAAATTCTGTCTTTAAATTAGAGAACCAACAAAATATTTAAATGACCACTTCGAACTGAATCAGATATTATCACTTATTAGCAGTTCGTATTCTGGCGAATTTTTATTGTTTGGCATATCTAATTTGTGAGGCAACGTGCAAGAGTTTGAAAGTTCTGCGTGTTTACTAAAAGTTAGCTCGAGAACTAATGGTAAATTGTCATCCAATCTAATCGGGGCGTAATTATTTGCGTGTATATGAACTAAACTTAGTCCACATTTTCTTATAAATTCTTCAATTTCATCCAGATGAATGTCGCAATCATGCAGCTCTATCACCATACCGGTAACTCTATCTTCATTATTCAAGATGTCACTCAAAAACCGGTACTCGGAGCCTTCAACATCAATTTTTAAAAAAACGTTTTTATTACCTGCCTCATTTAAAACTTCCAAAAATGTGCAATGAGATTCATTAAGTGTTGATAGCCCAACAAACTTCTTTATGTGCCTACGCTTTCCTTGAAAAAACTTCCTATATGAAATCACTTTTTTTACGCCATAAAGGCTAAATGGGTTTTTTATAGTCTCGACCAATACGCGCTTGAGCCAAAAGCGAAAATTTACGGAAGCGTCGTAGGCAATGACTTCAACATCTTTATGTTTTATGAAATCATTTTCAAAGCTCCAGTCATCACAAATTCCTAACCCAATTAATAAATCGGATTTTTCAATATCTGACATTGAAACCAGATAACCTCCATCGTTCTGCCTTCCAATTCTCACCAAGTCATTTGCTTGACTAAATGAAAAATAGCTTGGCAGACGCGCTTTCATGGTTTTCCCTTTTGCTGTACTAACCGCTGTTGTTTTATATTTGCCTAAAATTATAGTCAAAAATGGGGCAAAGCAAAGCTTTTAATAAATTTCTATTTTTTGTGGCTAAAAAAATACACATACAAAAGTTTTCGAAATTATGACTATTCCCACTCTGTGACCGGTGCTGAGCCACTCAATGGATTTTTGTTAAGAATACAAAAAACTCTTTCCTTAATTTCCCAAGTGAAATCGTCCGGCGTCTTTGAGTCGTTCTTGGCGCGAAAGAATTTCGCAGCTAGTTCGGGATCGACCGATAACTTCCTTTAATCAATCTGTAATTTATAGAATAAATTGTGTTACGTTTCATTGCCAATCATTCTTTGAATTAAGTTTCTGATGTTATTTGTATTTCATTAATGCTAACGGACATGGGTGAGAACTCAATAACTAGATCACCCCGAACGGCCTCAATGTCTGCCCGCTGTGTGGAACCGGACACCAGACCAAATGACACAGGTGTCCGAGTTGAACCCTAAGTAACCAGTTCAGAAAGGTGCAAACTGCTCCTGCGCCACTGGAGCATACCGCCGCCTCAGTTTCTCAGGAGAGGTGTCAAACCAGCGATGACAGGCACGCGTAAATGCACTGGCATTCTTGTAACCGAGGTCGCGTCCAATTTGGGTGATGGAGCGCGTATCTTCTTTCAGCCAAAGATCAGCGAGATGCTCCTTTGCGCGATCAATGAGTTCCGCGCCGTTGGTGCCGTGTTGGGCGAGTTCTCTCTGCAGCGCCTTCGGATGCGTCCCCGCGAACTCGGCTAGCCCGTCCAAACCAGGCCAATCAGAATAGTCAAACACCCGAAACAGCGCAACCAAGTCCAGAGGTTGTTGCTGCATGGAAGTATTATCCGGCTCAGTGTTTCTGGGAAACGGGGATTGTTGCATAAGCCAAGCTGCTGGGAATGACATCCTCAGCCCCCAAGCATCGCCTTTCTTCACATTGGATGACGGCACCAATTCTTCTGGGATAGCGCGAGGATCAAACACATGAATTTCAACGTCGCTTTGATCCCAAACTGTTCCTAATCTCGTTTTCAGCATTTCCGACCATGCAACAACATCCCAAGCGTCGGCTTGCCCGGGCGGTTGCGACGCCTTGAGGAAGCGTCTGCCGACCAAATTGGCGCGCTCTGCATCAACTATGAGCTGGTAGCGCATCGAGACTTGTACTGTCTCAACAAAATGCATCCAGGCCACCAGCAGATCACCCAAGCTGGGCGTGTTGCTCATGGTGGTCGGAGGCACGAAGCCGATGCTCCACTCATACTCTCGTCCGATCTCCGCGCAATGGTAAGGATTTCCCGACAGAACCGCTGCCTGCGTCGAGGCTAGATAAACGCAGGCGCCCGGAATGGATTGGCTCGGCTCATCAAAGACTGTCGGTCGCAGCAAACACCCCTTCAATATTTGATTGCGATCCGCACCCAACTTACAGGCTCGGTCAATGACCTCGGCCAGAAACTTCGACTGCATCACAGGAAGCGTCGTTAGTGCGGTCTTGGATTTGTTCAATGAGTTATCCTTACTGGACTGAGAAATTCGGAATTGTCCAAAAATGACAACACGTGAATTCTCTACTTCCTGCTAACCTACATTCAAGGTCAGAATTTACAAATCAGGGAGATATATTGATGGGCGTCCAATTCCATCCATCTGCATCACTCAAGACCGTTGCGGCCGCCTCGGCGTTTGTCATTGTGGGACTTTCGGCGTCACAAGGCGTTGCGCAAGAAGAAGACTTTCCGATCCTTTTCACGAACGTCCACGTCTTCGATGGTGTCAATGAACAGCGGATCGAGAATGCCAACGTTCTTGTTGTGGACAACCTCATCGCGGAGGTATCCGCTGAGCCGCTTGCGGTCGCAAATGCGCGGATCATCGACGGCGGCGGTCGAACGCTGATGCCCGGCCTGATCGACGCGCATGTCCACATGACGATCACGGAGCCGCTCGCCGATCTGAGGGACAACTTCGATTGGATGTATTGGGGCGCAGTCTCAACCATTGAAGCAGAAAAGATGCTTCTGCGTGGTTTTACTACTGTCCGCGATGCCGGTGGCCCCGCGATTGGACTGCATAAGGCGATTGAACGTGGCAAAGCAGTCGGACCGCGAATTTATGCATCGGGACCGGTTATTTCACAAACCTCCGGACATGGCGAGCACCGGCTTTACACCGAACCGCACCCAAATTTCATGGGTGCACATCCATCTTTCTTCAATCAGCACGTAGAGTTTTTGGCAGATGGTGTGCCTGAAACACTTCGTGCGACACGCGAGGCCCTGCGCCTTGGTGCGGTGCAGATCAAAGTCATGGCTGGAGGTGGCGTATCCTCCAGCGTTGATCCCCTGCATACGGTGCAAGGATTGCCCGAAGAGTTGGAGGCATCTGTTCGGGCGGCGGCTGATTGGGGAACCTACGTGATGGTGCACGCCTACACAGACGCATCCATCGTGCGCTCGATTGAGGCAGGCGTCATCAGTATCGAACACGGACAACTGATGACAGAAGTCGGTGCTCAGGCCATCAAGGATGCGGATGCGTGGATTGTGCCTTTCTATTCGCTCTTGGGTTTGGAAGAGCAGGCGGTCGTCACGGCATTGGGGCCGAGTGCTGGTGCAAAATTCCTAAGCGTGCAGGCCGGTGCGAGAAAACAAATGCAACTGATAAAGGACTTTGGGATCGAGAACGTTGCGTTCTCAACGGATATCATCGGTGATCCTGTTGCGTTGACCAAGCAGAACGATGAGTTCAAGTACCGTCTTGAAGTCTGGAGCAGCCACGAAATCCTGCAGCAAGCGACCTCGAAGACAGCCGAACTTTTGGCACTTTCTGGCCCGCTCAATCCCTACCAAGATGGCCCCTTGGGTGTAATTTCGGAAGGCGCTTACGCCGATCTTCTTCTTGTGAAGGGTAACCCTGTCGACGACGTTGAATTGCTCGTCGATTACACAAACAACATCGACCTCATCATGAAGGACGGGGTGATTTACAAGAATACACTCGATTGAGTGTTGCGCGGGGTGAGACAACTTCGGAACTCCGCGCATCTATTTTCTGAAGTCGAAGTAGTGGCTGGTTTCGCTTCGTCGGCGACGACCGTTTCGTCCGCAAGGCAATTGTTGGCATTGTCAGCATTAAGGTCTTGTAATCGTTCTTAAACAGTCAGCTGAACGAGATTTATCGCGCTATAACGCTGAGCCGCCACGAACCCGATCATGAACTTTCTTTTTTGAACCGGCTATTGCGCAATAGGTCGGAGAATTTGGTCTGAATGCGTAAGGAGGAATGGCCGTTGCCCGGCCTCGAATTTTCTTGTTCGCTTTGAACGCTCAGGTTTCTTTGGTTACAGGGGAGCTTCTTATGGTCACCGGTACCCTCGGGCGAGTGCAATCGCCTCGCATTATTCGGATTGGCGGCGCGGCCAAAGAAACTGCAGAGGTTCTTGAACAACTGGGGTTGTTGCGACCGTTGATAATTACCGACGCCAAGGTGTCGAACTTGCATCTGTCGACACTTACCGATGTTTTGGACGGCGCAGGCATGGTGTGGGGTCTCTTTGATCAGGTCGTTGAAGACCCGACAGATGTGTGCGTCGACGCCGGGCTCGCCGCCCTACAGTCGGGTGACTACGACTGTGTAGTCGATTTTGGGGGCGGCAATCCTATGGAAACGGCGAAGGCGGTTTCGTTCATGAGCGTGAACTCGGAGCATGTGCGGGATTATAAAGAGCCTGCTCAAATCGACCGCTGCGGCGTGCCCATCATCTTAATACCTACAACGGGTGGCACCGGTTCTGTGTTAACGCGTTGGTGTGTCATCACGGACACCGAGAGCCCGGAGAATTATTACCTTTCAGGGCTAGCCTGCGTCGCGACAGCGGCAATCATCGACTGGAACTTCAGCCTGACAAAACCTGCAAGAATCACAGCCAACACAGCGGTCGATAGTCTGACCCACGCAATTGAAGCCTATGTCAGCCGCCGTGCCTTTCCCTATACCGATGCCTTTGCCTTTGCACTGTCGGCGGCTCAGGCGGGAATGGCATTTTCCAACGCTTCAGTCGCTTTGGTGCACGGAATGAGCCGTCCGATAGGCGCCCACTTTCATGTGGCCCATGGACTTTCAAATGCAATGCTTTTGCCGACCGTAACATCTTTTTCAGTAGCTGCTGCACCTGCACGCTATTCGGCCTGCGCGCGGATTATGGACACGGCCGAAGATGGGGATACAGATGCCACCGCTTGCGCCAAATTGGTCGACGGATTACGCAGCCTGAACACCGATCTGGCGGTGCCGTCACCGAGAGCGTTGGGGCATGACGCCGATGAGGCCATGTTGGAGATAATGGCGCAGCAAGCTCTTGAAACAGGATCGCCGAACAACAACCCTCGTGTTCCGACAAAAGAAGAAATTGGTGGTCTCCACAAAGAAATATGGTGAGCTCGCCAACGTTCGAGCGCATTCGCGACACCGCTGTACAGCGAATGGCTGCTTTGTCTGCAAGCTGGCAATTGTCGAATTCTTGGCTAGCGTCTGAAGTCTCGCGAGGCGGATATTCAAGACCGAATTCGGTTTTCTTTGATAAACGACCATTCGGCAGCATTCACCAGCCACAAGGGAAAAATAGTCAAACGACTCAGTTGAGCTCAGAATGGACACTCTTTCAGGTCCAAAGTGATGCCCGCGGGGTGTCATGGATGAATTGAATGCCAAAGCAATCGCGGTTACCCTTCCAATAGGCGCTATCTCGGTACTAACCAGAATGAAAACCTCTCTTCGAAACCCATATGCTTCGCGAAAGTTTGCTAAAATTCCTGACGACATGGTGGCGATCTCTCGGGTACTGGCGGTAAAAGCTGGGCTGTTCGAGCTCGCACGCGGCGGAAATACGGTGGATGGGCACCTTCTGATTCCTGCGGTTTGTGACTTCTCTTGTTTGCTTTCGTCACGAAAAAAACAAAACCTAATATCTATTCAACTTGTCCACACTATCAGCGACGCGAAGTCGATAATTGCAAAGTCCATTTTATTGGCTGATCGCTTGCGAGCGTTCCGATCCGAACTCTTCACAGCCGCTAAAGCTGGTCTGAGTGACGCCACAACATGAGGTAAGCATAGCGGTACTGAGTGTCGCCTTGATCAGATCCAAAAGGAGAATTCGACATGACGCCGGCGCAATTGGAGTTTACCGTTGTCGAACGCATGTGGTCTATGCTCCCGAGCGTGCGCCGTGATTACGAATTGACGCAAACCTTCACGCTGTTCTCTTCGATCATCATTAGAGTCCATCAAAGCTTACATGCCCGACACGGCAGTAACGAACTCTTGGAGTACATCGAAAGATATCTTGTTTGGCTCGCGGAAACGCCGTTTGACGTTGCCTTTAGTCTAAATGGAACCCCGCGTCGTCCACTCGAACGACCTTCTGAGTTTGACGACATGTCTATGCTGAAAGATGCTAACGGTTCTTGGTCTGCGTACGAGTTTGTCGCGGCCCTGCACCGCGCAATATCCGAATGCGATGGCAGATTTGTTTTACCCATTCTGCACAATAATTCTCTGTGCGCTTTCAACTTCCTGCTTCGTTCTAGCGTCGGAAACCAGTTGCAAGACGGCTTTCATGTTCGTCTCAGTCAGGCCGCGCTACGCAGTATCGCCGATCAGATCGCCAGCACTTACTGCGGCGCTCTCTCAAGCACTTTCAACGAAAACGAGATGCGCCGAGCCATGCATCTAAGGGAAGGTATCTAGTTGCATTGCAGCCCATGCACGGCCCGGATCGGTATTCAATTGGGGAGTTGCCGCGAAACAAAGTTTAATGCCGCGCGCCTCTGTATATCGCGTCAGAAATGTAAATCAGACAAAGGCGCAAGCGGATATTTGTGCGCCTGCTCAAGGCCGCGCATGGGTTGGAGGCCCTTAAAGCGGAAGTGGCAGCTTTTCCGAAAGGCAAACATGATGTCCAGGTCGATAGTATGTCTCAGACGCTCCGAGTATTGGACTGTCGACATCACACGATACGGCATTGTGGCAGATTCAAGGGGTAGGGTACGGTGACTTGGTGAGTATTAGTGGCTCAGTGAGCGAAACAGTAAGTGCTTTGAATTCAAATTATAATTCTGAAGAAATTACCGTTTTCCGTTCCCGGAACGAGAGACAAAAGAGCCACTTTGAAAGTCAAAAGCAGCGGATTGAAAAAAGGGTGGGCGGCGTGCCGGATCTACGGGGCCGGATGCGCACATTGCGGCCGTTGGGAGTGGGCATAGAGGCTGAAAGTTGGGTTTTCCTTGTCTGAACGACGGCTCAACGGCGCATAGTTGTCATCTGAGCAAAATACTCGGATGACCGAGTTGAGCCCAAAGCGGACTTTGAATTTTGGAAAAAAAACACACGCAAGGCGAGATCATAAGGACAAGAATTGATCTGATCGCCAAGCACTCTCCATGCCGAGGTCACGCATTTTCAGGGTAGAGCCTGCGACCTAACCACCGCCCCGCGGAATCGCCGAAGAACAGAATGTCATCACCTGACAAACCTTCCTCGGCCAATGCCTTGAAGACTGTAACCACTTCGTCGGTGATCTGTGTCCACTTCACATGTGAAGCTGGCGTGTAGTCGAAGGATATCACTTGGAGACCGGTTATCGCGGCGATGGACATTGGTCCCGGCAACAAAGCCTTTGCGGAGTTCATTGCGTAGCCGCAGCCGTGCGTGTACACGCCAATCTTGTCTTGCGAGGTGTGCCCCTGATATAGCCAAGCTCTGCGATCGCCTTGTTGACTTTCTCGATAGTGAAGCCGCGTACGCCGGGCCTCGCATTCAATACGCGGTCAACGGTCGCAAGCGACGCTCCAGCGACGCGGGCAATGTCATTCACGGTGGGTTTCTGAATAATAGTGAGGCCGTCTTCTATCAGTTTGCGCTCTCCAGCGCTTTAATCAGACCTTCGAACAGAAGCGCAACAGCCTCCGCGCCCGGATCGTTGTTTCCTATGAGGTTCTCGGATGGCACATAAGCTGCGCGTCCGGCCTTGGCCTTGTGGATCGATGCCGTGCTATCTGCACCCGTACGGGCCGCAGCGGCGGCAGCGGCCAAGCCACCCGACATTGCATCAAGCGCCGGGGCCAGCGCGTCGACCATGGTACGATCCCCAATCTGTGCACCACCCACTTCAGAGACTCGTTTCAGCCCTTCTTTGAGGGCTTTCTGGACCGATGCGCCGCGCGCGCAGGCATCACCTGCCGCGTTGAAATAGATCGCGAGGATCACGCCAGAAGAGCCGCCCATGGTCTGGCTGAGCTCATTGCCAAGCGCCGGGAAGAACTGCGTCAGGTCGGCAAGCGGCATCTTGTCGAGATTGCCTTTCAACGCCCGCGCTGCGGTGGCGAGCGTACTGCCAGTGTCGCCGTCACCAGACTTTGCATCGAGCGTGTTTAGGGTCGCTTCCGCGCCGATCAGGAGATCGGCAACTGCCTCGATGACCGCGCGGGTCTTCGGGCTTGCCGAAGGGATTGGCGCGGTCGGGAGGAGTCCGTCGGGTATGGGCGCGACGGCCACAGGTCCGATTTCCGCCAGTCCCGGCCAAGCGGGCATCGGGACAGGGGCGGCGAGTGCGGCCAGATCTTCAGCCGATGCGGGCAGGACCGAGACGGAAAAGCCGTGCATGTCGAGCGAGGTCATCATCGGGGCGGGGCCGATCATGTGGGTGGCCACCCCGGCCTCAGACAGCGCGTGACAGAGCACCGACATCTCGAGCGGCGTAGTCGAGCCGAGGTTGTTCATCAGGGCGACGCAAGGCCCGTCCTTCATGTGAGGGACGAGCTTGTCGAGAATGATCTGCATCGCGTCGGCGGCGCCAGCGAAATCAACCTGCTCAACGCCCGGTTCGCCATGGATGCCGAGGCCAAGCTCGGCCTTGCCGGTCGGGATGCGATCCTCCTTCGGGGAGCCCGGGATGGTGCAGGTATCGAGGCTCTTTCCGATGGAGGCGACATTGGCGATGATGCGTTTTGCGGCGGCGGTGATGTCCGCGAGGGATGCACCGGCCTCGGCCATGGCACCAGTGATCTTGTGGACGAACAGCGTTCCGGCCACGCCGCGAGGTTGCGGCAGGTCAGGGAGGGCCACGTCATCGTCCACGACCACCATCTCGACCTGGTGGCCAAGCGAACGGGCGCGCTCTGCGGCCAGGCCGAAGTTCAGACGATCGCCGGTGTAGTTCTTGACTATTAGCAAACAGCCCGCGTCGCCGGTGACCGCGAGAATGCCCGCCAGCACGGCTTCGACCGAGGGCGAGGCGAAGACCTCGCCACACACCGCAGCGGTTAGCATGCCGGGGCCGACAAAACCGGCGTGGGCCGGTTCATGGCCTGAGCCACCGCCCGAGATCAGGGCCACCTTGGAGCGATCCCAATCGGTGCGGTGAACGACCTTAATATGCGGATAACCATCGAGCCGCGCCAGGGCCCCACCCGAACATGCAAGCAGCCCATCGATGGCTTCCTTGACCATGTCGTCCTTGGCGTTGACGAATTGTGCCATACTGTCCTCCCCCAAGCTGCCGGTGTGCTGGCAGTGCGCAATCTGCCCACCTCTGATAGGATGAATAGCGATTAAGCTTGAGTATATGAGGTACGCACCTCAAGTCCAGATGTTTATGGCTACCCCGCGCCGAGCGGACGCTTGCATAATGTCCAAAGCCCCGCATACTGCGGGATTAACGGAATGTTGGACGTATTGCAGCCCGGTACCAGCCAACGCATCGCAAGGGATCGGTCACTCGGGCAGGGAGGCCAACTTTGAAAACGCGCCATTTCGATCGCATTGGCGACTGCGGTGTCGCCTTGACGGAGATTGGCTTTGGAACAGCACCCATGGCCAATCTCTATCGGCCCGTCGACGTACAGGACGCCCGGAGCATCTTGGAATTGGCCGGGGAGAAAGGTTTTCGCTATTTCGACATTGCGCCGCTTTACTGTCTGAGTCTGACGGAGAACCGCTTGAAAGGCTTTTTCCGCGGCAAGCCGCGCGATGTAATAGTCGTCTCGACCAAGGTGGGGCAACTTCTGGACGAGTGCGGCGTGGAAGACCGGGCCGGAATCCGAAAGTGGTTCGACGGACCCTGCCGCCGCGAGTTCTACGTCTACAGTTATGACGGTGTGATGCGTTCGGTCGAGACCTCGCTTGAGCGGATGGGGCTGGATCGGATTGCCATTCTCTATGGCCACGATATCGACACCTATACCGACGGATTGCAGGATTCCATGGAACAACACCTTCGCGCCGTTCTTGGTGGCGGCCAAAAGGCTCTCGTGGAGTTGAGAGAGCAGTGGGTCACTGCCGGGTTTGGGGCACGGACTGAAGGAATGGTGACCTGCCGAATGGCTGGTCGATCATGGCGACCGGGACATCATCCTTCTTGCCGGGCGTTTCACCCTGCTCGAGCAAGAGGCGTTGACGCCCTTCCTTCCCAAATGTGTAGAACGCGGCGTCGGGATTGTCATCAGCCGCCCCTTCAACTCGGGCATTTGGCGACCGGTCCGCGCGAAGGGGGCGCATTACAATTACGATCCCGAGCCGGCCTAGATCCTCGACCCGGTGCACTGGATCGACCCGGTGTGTCAGCACCATGGTGTGCGCCTCGTCAACGCTGCGTTTCAGTTTCCGGCGTGCCACCCGCCGTTTTTTCGGAGATCCCGGGCAGGAAGGCACTGACCAAGATGACCTCGAACCTTGAACCCGCCAACGCAGTCATGCCGACCGCACTTTGGGCCGACCTGATGTCGGACGGCCTATTGCTGACAAATGCGCCAACCCCGTGAGACCTGCCATGCCCCTTGTCGATGCACACCAACACTACTGGAACCCCGCGCGAGGGGATTACAGTTGGATGCCGCCGGATCACCCGATCCTGACCCGGGTCTACGGCCCCGGGGATTTGCAGCATTCTCGCGAAGCGGTCGGTATTGACCACACCGTGCTCGTCCAGGCCGCAGAAAGCATCGAGGAGACCGAGTACATGCTCGGGATCGCCGACGCGACGCCCAGTGTCGCCGGTGTCGTGGGTTGGATAGATTTCGAGAACAAGGACCACCGGGCGCAGCTTGAGCGGCTTGCACGACACCCCAAGTTCAAGGGCGTGCGGCCGATGATCCAGGACATACCCAATGTCGACTGGATGCTTCGGGACGATGTGCAGTGGGCCTATGATGCGGTGACTGATCTGGACCTTGCCTTCGATGCCTTGGGCTTTCCGCAACACCTCGACAATTTCCTGACGGTCTTTTCCCGCTATCCCAAGATGCGGGTGGTCGTGGACCATTGCATGAAGCCCCAGATCGGCGCGCACACCGAGGCGCGCTTTGCGCATTGGGCTGAGCGGATGACGCGCATCGCCGTGGAGACCGGCGCGTTCTGCAAGCTCTCAGGGATCATTACGGAGGCTAGCGAAGACTGGTCGGCGGATACCTTGCGCCCTTATACAGACCACGTTTTACAAGCCTTTGGGCTCAATCGCGTCATGTGGGGGTCTGACTGGCCAGTCTGTAGGTTGCGCGGTGAATACGATGCGTGGCACACTGCGGCACAGGCCCTCACCGCGCATTTGTCCGTGGCGGATAAAGCGAAGGTGTTCGGTGAAACCGCCGTCGCATTCTATCGCCTGGACATCTGAAACTGCGGATCGATCAATAGGTTGCCCGTCCCCCTGACAGATCGAAAACGCCTGATGTCGTGAACGAGTTCTCTTTCGAGCAGAGCCAGACAATCATCGCAGCGGCTTCATCGACTTCGAGAAAGCGCCCACGGGGGATCTTCGAGAGCATGTAGTCGATGTGTTCCTGTTTCATCTGATCGAAGATGCGGGTGCGGGCGGCGGCGGGTGTGACGCAGTTCACGGCAATGTCCATGTCGGCAAGCTCTTTTCCCAGCGATTTGGTAAAGCCGATCACGGCAGCCTTCGACGCAGAGTAAGCGCTGGCGTTGGGATTGCCTTCCTTGCCGGCCACCGACGCGATATTCACGATCCTTCCATAGTTTTGCGCGCGCATTGTTGGAACCACGGCCTTGTTAACATGGAAAGTGCCCAACATGTTGATCCGCATTATGTCGGCGAAAACGTCGACAGGGTAGTTCTCGACAGTTGCGTTCGGTCCGGCGACGCCCGCAGAATTGACAACAACATCGATTCGCCCAGTTGCCTCCAACGTCCTCGCGCAGGCCGCGCCAACACTGTCCCAATCGCTGATGTCCACGTTGATGGCTAGAGTGTCGCCGCTAAGTTCCCTGGCTTTTTCTTCTGCCAGCGCAATATCCGTGTCCCATATCACGAGGCGTGCGCCACGGCTCCGCAACTCGGTTGCGACCGCCCCTCCGATTCCCTGAGCGCCGCCAGTAACGATTGCCGTATGTCCATCGAAGTTACTCATGCCGCGTCCCATCCGTTTCGAATGCAGTCATATCCGTCGCGATAATAGGCTTCTGGCGATTCCGCAAAATCCCGCCAGACCCGTGTGGCTGCGGCCAACTCGGGCAGTCCCCGTCCAAAGGCCTCAATCGTAAGCCAACGGTCATAGCCACTGGCTTTGATGGCCTTGAATGTCTCAGCCCAAGGAACATGGCCGCGCCCTGGCACGCCGCGATCATTTTCGGAGATGTGGATATGAACAACGTCCCTGGCATTGCGGGCGAAGGCATCCACAGGGTCCTGCTCCTCAAGGTTTGCGTGGAACGTGTCGTACATTGTCTTGATGGCCGGATGATTGAGGCTGCGTGTGTAGGCGCAAAGATCACCCATCGTGTTGGCGAAGTAGGTTTCAAACCGGTTCACCGCTTCAAGAGCGATCACTTGCCCATTGGCTGCCGCGTGATCACCGACAATACGGTGTACTTCCCGTGCGCGCTCGAATTCCGCTTCGCTGGGGCCTTCACCAGAGAAGTGTCCGAGTGTCTGGTGCAAGGGACCTCCGATACCTTCCGCCCCAAGAGCCGCTGCGCAATCGACCAGCCATTTCAGATAATCCTCGCCGCGTTTGCGGTCGGCCTTATCCTCGCTGAGGATATTCATGTCCGGCGTAGGAATGACCGAGATTGCCGTCCGGCCGAGGTCCAGGGCATCCAGCATCGCGCCGGTTCTGGCATAATCATCCGGCGTCCCGGCAAAGATCGGAACCTCGACACCGTCGTAGCCAGTCGCCTTTATATCCTCCAGGAGCCTCTTGTGTTCTTCCCCCAGGGAGGTCGTCCAAAGGAGCATGCAGAATCCGATTTTCATAAGAGTGTCCCCCGTTGCCGATGGAGAGCAGCATAGACCTCGATTTAACATCGTGAAAGCAAGATCTGAGGGGCGTACGTCAAAAAAAGATTGCTTTTGCGGCCTCAACCCGAAAGCATGACGTTGAAATAATGCAACAGCGGGAGGATGCAATGGACGGGAACGCTTTCCCAAAACTACACAATGCGATGTGGCCGGGGCTTGTCGGCAAGGGCGAAGAAGAACCTCCGATTGCGCTCGACAAGATGCTGGATATGACTGCGGCTGCCGAGGTTGACGGCACCAAGTTTGACGGCGTGGATCTGTTTTTGGCTGACCCGCATACATCGATCGATGTCGACGATGACGGGATCAAGGCGCTGGCTGACAATGTGGGCGGTCGCGGGCTCTCGATTGGGTCCGCGGTCGCGCCGGTCTGGCCGCCCGTTGGCGGCGGTTCTGCTATGGACGAGGGTGAGGGGCGCACCGCATTTCTGGCAGCCGTCGAGAAAGCCTGCAAGATCATGGGGCGGCTCCGCGACCTAGGTGTGCGGCAAGGCGGTGTTGTGCGTATCGACACGGCGACCGGTGTCAGCGAATGGGCCGAGGACCCGGCGGGCAATACCGCCAAGATGGCAGAGACGTTCCGCCAGGCCTGCGACATTGCCGCGGATCACGGCGAACGGCTGGCCGCCGAAGGCGAGATATGCTGGGGTGGTATGCATTCCTGGAAGCACATGGTGGAGTTGTTCGAAGCAGTGGATCGACCGGACGTTCTGGGCTTCCAAGCGGACCTGGCCCACACCATGCTTTACGCTATGGGGTACAACGCGCCTGAGCACGCACTGATTTCCGCCGACCAACTTGACGACCAAGCGGCCCTTGACGATGCGCTCGGTACAATAACCGACGCGCTTCGCCCTTGGACCATCGATTTCCACGTCGCGCAAAATGACGGCACGGTTCATGGAAGCGGCAGCCACGACAAGACCGGCCGGCATTGCATGGCAACCGATCCGAACGGGAAGCTCGATGTAGTCAAGCATTCCGGCTTCTGGCTGAACAATGCGGACGGCACGCCCACGAAAGCGATGCGGCATATCTGCTGGGACGGCTGCATGTTCCCCAACGCGGTGCTGGAGGATCAGCAGACCTGGAACGATATCCTCGCCACCATGATCAAGGTGCGAGACGCCCATGGGTGGAGTGAATGAGATGAGCAAGAAAAAGCTAAGGGTCGGCATGGTCGGCTATGGGTTCATGGGGCGCACGCATTCGAACGCATTCACTCAAGCGCCTCGTTTCTTTGATCTCGGCTATGAGCCGGAACTTACGGCGGTCTGCGCGCGCAACAAGGAACGGGCTCAGGCGTTTGCGGATCAGTGGGGCTACGGCAGTGTCGAGACCGATTGGCAAGCGCTGGTTGCGCGAGACGACATCGACCTGATCGATATCGCCGCGCCAAACGACATGCATCACGACATCGCCATCGCTGCGGCTGAAGCGGGCAAGATGGTGATGTGTGAGAAACCGCTTGGGCGGACTGCTGTGGAGTCGGCCGAGATGGTGGCGGCGGTGGAAAAGGCAGGTGTGCCCAATATGGTCTGGTACAATTACCGGCGCATTCCGGCGGTAACTCACGCCAAGAACCTGATTGAATCCGGCAGACTGGGGCGGATCTTCCACTACCGAGCGCAGTTCCTTCAGGACTGGACGATTGCAGACGACTTGCCGCAAGGCGGCGAAGCGCTCTGGCGTCTGGACAAGGCGGTGGCGGGATCGGGGGTCACTGGCGATCTGCTGGCGCATTGCATCGATACTGCGATGTGGCTGAACGGCAGTATCGAAAAGGTTACTGCCATGACAGAGACTTTCATCAAAGAGCGGCGGCACAACCTCACCGGCAAGATTGAGGCGGTCGGCATCGACGACGCAAGTGCCTTCATGGCCCGGTTCGGCAATGGTTCGATGGCGCTCTTCGAGGCGACTCGCTATGCGCGGGGTCACAAGGCCCTTTATACGCTCGAGATCAATGGTGAGAACGGCTCGATCATCTGGGACCTGCATGATCTTCACCGGCTCCAGTATTTCGATCATAGCGACGAAGGCACGGAACGCGGTTGGCGCTCTATACATGTCACGGACGGCGACCACCCCTATATGGGCAATTGGTGGGTGCCGGGGCTTTCAATTGGTTATGCGGAGAGCTTTGTGCATCAGGCGGCGGACTTCATCGCCGGTCTCGACGGCACTCCAGCGGCGCCGACATTTGCCGATGCACACAAAACCGATCTGGTGACGGATGCGGTTCTGAAGTCGGCAGAAACGGGGCAGTGGGAAGCGCCGTAGCTTGAGCCAGAATTGGTTAGCGAAGGTCCTTCCAGGGCGCTTCGCTGGCCACGTCGACCAACTCGTATCCCTGATCGCCGACGCAGGGCCCGAGAATGGCAAGAAGCTTGGCGTCGTTGTAACCGACGTTGAAACTGGCATGGACGACGCCGGCGCCGATGAAAACGCTGTCACCGGGGCCGAGAATCCGCATTTCCTGATCTAGCCATTGTTCGACCTTGCCCGAGATGCAGTAAATGACCTCTTCCTGATCGGGGTGTTTGTGGAAATCGTGCCCATTGCCGGGCGTGATGTTCACTTCGATCACGGTGAGCTGCCCGGCACCCGTGGAGGGCGGGTGCGACATCCACCGGAGCTTGCCCCAGTCGAGCTCTTCAGGCGGGGTGTCGGCAGACATCATGAAAGTTCCTGTCATTTCTTCTCTCCGATTTCGGTGAAGGCGCGCGTTTGTGCGACCAGAGCGGTTTCCGAGGGCAGACGCTCCATCGAGCTGGCACCGTAGAAGCCCTGACAGTCCTTCGCTTTCTCCAGCACATAACTGGCGTCGCCCGGCATCGCGATCGGGCCACCGTGGCAAAGAACGATGACGTCCGGGCTGGCGTCGCGCGCCGCTTCGGCCATCGCGTCGATTTCCCTCACACATTGATCGAGGTTGAGCGCGGTCTCGGCTCCGATATCACCGCCAGTGGTGAGGCCCATATGCGCGACGACAATGTCAGCTCCGGCGGCGGCCATCGCGTGCGCCTCGTTCGGGGTGAATGCGTAGGGCGTTGTCAAAAGGTCTTTTTCCCGCGCGGCGCCGACCAGATCGATTTCCAGGCCGTACCCCATACCGGTTTCTTCGAGATTGGTGCGGAAGGTGCCGTCGATCAGCCCGACGGTGGGGAAGTTCTGGATGCCAGAGAACCCGAGCGCGATCAGATCGTCGAGGAACTTGTCCCGGATCATGAATGGGTCAGTGCCATTGACGCCCGCCAGAACCGGTGTGTTCCTTACGACTGGCAGAACCTCCTTCGCCATGTCCACCACAATATCGTTCGCGTTGCCGAAAGCGAGCAGGCCGGCCAGCGACCCGCGCCCGGCCATCCTGTAGCGTCCGGAGTTGTAGATCACGATCAAGTCGATACCGCCCGCTTCCTCGCATCGTGCGGAAAGGCCCGTACCGGCTCCACCGCCGATGATCGGGCGACCCTCGGCGATCTTGGAGCGAAGGCGCGAGAGGATTTCGGAGCGGGGAATAGGCATCAGATGATCTCTTTCAGGGCGGTCAAAGCGGCGTCGGCGAACGCGGTCGTGTTGAGGTTGTGTGGCACAGATACCAGACGGCGGCTCTCCGTCGGGATCACGTCGGCCTGCAATCGGTGGGTCAGGGCGGCCAGCGCCTCGGGGTCGTGGAACGGCTGCCCCTGTGCGTCAATGGCAGAGACGCCGCCTTCGGGGATCAGGAAGCGCACAGGGCCGGTCATCGCGTTCAACCGCTCTGCGATCCAAGCGGCGAACTTGTCATTCTCTTCCGGTGTCGTACGCATCAGCGTCACTTGCGGATTGTGGACATGGAACGTCCGGTCCGCGAATTTCTCTGGGACGGTCTCGCGCGCGCCGAAATTCACCATATCAAGCGCGCCGACGGAGCCAACGTAAGGGATGCCTGTCCGGATCACTGCGCCGAACCGGTCCTCCGTCGCCGGGAAAACGCCGCCCACCAGCATGTCAGCCACTTCGGTCGTCGTCAGATCGAGCACGGCTCCGATCAGGCCGCTGTCGACGAGCTTTTCCATCGAGCGACCGCCGGTCCCGGTGGCGTGGAACACGAGCGGATCGAAATCGACTGCAAGCGCGTCCGCGACATGGCTGACCGCTGTCGTCGTGACGCCGAACATAGTCAGGCCGATGGCGGGCTTCGCATCAACAGCCGGCACCTCGTTCAGCATCATGCCGACAAGCGCATGGGCTGCGTTGCCCAGGACGCGCGCTGAGATGCGGTTCAGCCCCTGCACGTCGGTGACAGAGTACATCATCGCAATGTCGCTTGGACCGACATAGGAACCGACATTGCCGCTGGCGACCGTCGAGACCAGAACCTTGGGTGTGCCGACGGGCAGGGCGCGCATGGCAGGGGCCAGAAGTGCGGTGCCGCCGGAGCCGCCCGCGCCGATCAGGCCGCCGATCCAGTCGGCTTCGCGCACATAGGTCTCAAAGGCCAAAGCCATTGCGCCGACAGCGACCCCCCGATCCGTTTGGGTTAGCACTGCCTCGGCCCCATCAGGGTGGTAGGCGGCAACGGTCTCGGCCGAGATGGTGGCGCTTCCCTGACCGGTGGTTCCAAGATCGATGGTGCGAACCTCCAACCCGGCCGCGCGGATCAGCTGGGCAATGTATGAGAGCTCCTTGCCCTTGGTGTCGAACGTGCCTGCTACCCCGGCAATCATTGGCGCCAGCGGGCCATCTCGGCTTCGACCTGTGCGCGATCCACGATCCCGGCATCCGAACCCAAACCGCTGGCGACAAGCGATGCTGATGCCGTGCCCAGATGTGCGGCCTCCGTCAAGCTGCGGTCGTCGGCGAGCCCGGCGATGAAGCCTGCCGTAAAGGCATCCCCGCAGCCGGTCGTATCGACAACCTTGATGTCATAGGCGGGGACGTGAATGCGGTCTTCGCCATCCGCGATGATTGAGCCTTCGCTGCCCATGGTCAGAACGGGGCATTTCACGCCGCGCGATTGGAAGAATCTGATGTTTTGTTCCACGCCTGAGATGCCGCTCAGAATCTCCGCTTCTTCGATGGATGGAATGAAGTAGTCGATATGCTGCAGGAGTGGTTCGACGAACTGCCATGTGTCCGGCCCCGCCCCCACGAGGTCCCAAGTGGTCACACAGCCTGCCTCCTGCGCGGCCTTGAGAAGTCGCGCGCTGGGTGCGCCATCGAGCTTAGCCAGAAGGCCGGTGCCGCCAAGGTGGAAGAAGCGGCAGTCGAGAACCTTGCGCAGCATGTCGTCAGACACGTCGAAGTGATCCGAAGCGCCGCGGCAGTGGAGCGCTGGGCGCTCGCCATTCGGGCGGACATTGAGGATTGTGGCCGAGGTCTCGACACCTTCGAGCCGCCGCATGAGGTGGCAGTCGATGCCAAGGCGGGCCATGTGGTCAAGGACGAAATCGGCCTTCTCGTCGTCGCCCACGGCTCCAACCGCCTGACAGTTCAGTCCGAGTTTCGCCAGATCGACAATCGTGCCCCCCGCCGTGCCCGCAACCGTTAGCCGGATCTCGTCGATGAAATCGACATTACCGCCTTCAGGGATCGCCACGACCGGACGCCCCAAAATGTCGAGAATATAGAGCCCTACAACGGACACATCGAAGCCACTCATCTCAGGGTTTCCAGGTATTCAACGTAGAGAAATGCGGTCCCCACGCCGAGCGCGGCGGCGACACCAAGGATAACCAGCACGATGATAACAGCTTTCCGAAGGGCACTGAAAGGCACGCCTTCCCGGCAAAGCGGCACAAGGTTGAAGGCCAGTGCGCCGATCACCACCGTCACGCAGCCAATCGAGAAGAGCTGCAACGAAAACGGCTGGAAGATGAAGATGATCGAGATGACGCAAAGTCCGATGATGCACCGTTCAATCAGTTTCGCCTGTGCTGCGGTCATGGCGCGCTCCTTAAAACCTGTTCGTCTTCCGTGAAGATATGGGTTGTGTCCGGCGGGAACCGTGTGTGCATAAGGTCGCCTTCGGACAATGGCACACGCCAATCTGTCACAAGTCGCAGATCGTGATAGCCGTCATGCATGTGGGCGAGGGTCTCGGCTCCCATCGGTTCGACCATGTCGATCTTTGTCGACAGGCTGTCTTCGGTGGGCTCAACGCTCATCTCGAGGTTTCGTGGCCGAATGCCGAGTGTGACTTTCGCGCCTGGCGAGAGTTTGGATACCGCCGGATCGACCTTGATCTTCAGTGACTGCTCGCCCTCGAACGCGAAATCCGCCAGGCCGTCGCCGTTTGATCCCTTGAGGGTCGCCGGTATCAGGTTCATCTGCGGGGTGCCGATGAAGCCCGCAACGAAGAGGTTGGACGGGGTTTGGAAGACGTTGTGCGGCGTGTCGACCTGTTCGATCCGTCCATCCCGCATGACGGCAATCCGGTCGGCCATCGTCAGCGCCTCCAGTTGGTCGTGGGTCACAATGACGGTGGGGCGGGACAGGTCTTGCAGGACCTCCTTGATCTCGCCACGCATTTCCTCCCGCAGTTGCACATCGAGACGTGAGAGGGGTTCGTCGAAGAGGAAGCACTGCGGGTCTCGGATGATCGAGCGGCCGACGGCAACCCGCTGTTTCTCACCCTCGGCGAGTTGGCTTGGCGTGCGCTTCAGGATGCTCTCGAGTTGCAGGGTCTTCGCGACCTGCGCCACGCGCTTTTCTATCTCGGCGCCCGAAAGCTTCTCGGCATGGAGCGGGTAGGCAAGGTTATCGGCCACCGAAAGCGACGGATAAAGCGCGTAGAACTGAAACGACATGGCCACGTTACGTTGCCGCGGCGCCAGTTCGTTTACCCGTTTACCGCCGAGCATGACGTCGCCTTCCGTGGCCGCTTCAAGCCCCGCGACCATTCGCAGGGTGGTTGTTTTCCCGCAGCCCGACGGACCGAGCAGACAGAGCACTTCGCCGTCGCCCACGTCCAGGTCAATGGCATCGACGGCGGTCAGCGACCCGAAACGTTTGGTGAGTTTATTGAGTTTGATCGTCATTATTTCTTGACCGTTCCGAAAGTGACACCGCGCAGAAGCTGGTTCTGCAGAAGGAATGTGACGAAGAAGATCGGGATAAGGAACAAGGTCACGATCGCCGCCAGCAGGCCGTAATCCACGCCCACTTCTCCACCAAGCGTGCGCGCCATTGCGACGGGCACGGTCCGCGTCTCAACCCCGGTAAGGAGGAGGGCAAAAAGGAACTCGTTCCAAGTCAGGATCAGCCCGAATACGAAGGTGGCCGACAGGCCCGCAAGGACTTGCGGGATGCAGAAGTTAAAGAAAACCCGCCGTTCGGTCGCGCCGTCCATTCGGGCGGCATCCTCAATTTCGGGGTTCAATTCATCAAAGAAGGATTTCACCAACCAAACCGAGAACGGAATGTTGAAGGCGGTGTAGAGCAGGATGATGCCCCAATAGCTGCCCGCCAGACCGCTGAGGCGGAACATCAGAAAGATCGGAATAATCACGACGATCGGGGGCATCATCCGGGTAGTGAGGATGATGAAGAGATAGGTGTCGTTGCCTCTCAGCGGATATCGCGAGAAAGCATAGGCCGCTATTGTGCCGACGATCAGGGCCAGCCCCACCGAAGTGAAGGCGATGAAGATCGAGTTGAAGAAGTATAGGCCCATATCGGTAGCTTGACTGTTGCCCGTGGTGATCGAAGCGCGATAGAAGACGCTGGTGAAATTCTCGAAGGTGGGCGTGAAGAACAGTTTCGGCGGCACGGCCAAAGCGTCCGTTCGGGTCTTGAAGGCAGTCAGGATGATCCAAAGCACAGGGAAGAAGTATATGAGTCCGACAACCGAGGCGACCGCTGTGTAACCCCATCCGGCCTTGCCGATTTCGCGATGTTTTCGAGCCATCAATTCACCTCCTCGGCGCGCCGGTTGACGGAATAAAGATAGAGGTTGGTCAGCACGATCACGATGAAGAGCACGAAATAGGCGAGTGCTGAGGATTGACTGGTTTTGAAGAACTGGAAGGCGGTTCTATAGAGATATACCGCGATCGTTTCGGTCGACGACCCGGGTCCGCCTTCCGTGATGATGTAGACGATATCGAAAAGCTTGAATGTCTCGATGGTACGAAAGAGCACGGCAAGCAACAGGAGGGATTTGATATAAGGAAAGGTTATAGTCCGGAACGTGCGCCACTTGCTTGCGCGGTCGATCTCTGCTGCCTCATAAAGGTATTTCGGAACCGACACGAGCCCGGCCAAAACCAGAAGCATCACAAAGGGCGACCACATCCATGCATCAGCAATCACGATCCCGATAATTGCACCTTGTGGCGAACCGAGCATGACGAACGGCTCCGAGGTGAACATGTTCAACACGTAACTCACGACTCCGAAAGTCGGCTCGTAGAACAGCTTGAAGAACACGCCGACCGAGACGAATGACAACATCATCGGCGTCAGTACCAGCATCAACACGATACGGCGCATGGGAAAGGCCTTTGCAAACAGCAAGGCCAGCAGAAAGCCGACAATCAATTGCAAGAGAACTGAGGAGCTAACGATGATTGCGGTTGTCTGGAACCGTTCCCACACCTTTTCGTCGGTCAAGACGTCGCCGTAATTGTCCAGCCCTTTGAAGCGCGGAACACGTTGACTAGACGCCTTGTAATTAAAGAAGCTCAAGCCAAAAGACCAAAGAAGCGGGAAAATATTCATCACGAAAAGGATCAGTATTGCCGGCGTGACCAGCAGCGCCCCCCGCCGTTTCGGATCGAGTAGCCAAGCGCCAAAACCGCCTTTGGTAGATGCAGTGTCCGCCATATGAAGGGCCGCCCTCGTTAGGAGAAATCTGGGAAATCAGGGTCCGACCGAAGCCGGACCCCGCGTAGAGTAACCGCTTACTCGATGAAACCGATGTCTTCGAGAAGCTCCTGCTGGAACGCTGCGACGTTATCCAAGGCTTCCTTGGCCGATTGCTGGCCGGTGATCGCCTTGTCGAACTCTTCCTGTTGCTGGGTTAGCATTTCGAAGAATTCAGGGATGTGCCACACGTCCTTCTGCCAATCGATCATCTCGACATGTGCGCGGTTCCACGGGCGTAGATCGTTGTATTCCGGCATGGCCATTACGCTCATAAGACCGGACTGACCACCATTCGCCACGGCAGCGAGCTGGGTCTCGGGGTTTAGCCACCACTTCACGACATTGAGAGCCTCGTTCACGACCTCGTCCGAGTTCCAGGTGGTCAGAACGAAGGGCTGTCCGCCGATATTGCCGGTTCGGTCGATCGAACCGTCCGCCTGGCGTGTGCCCGGGGCGGGGCCGAAGGCCGACTTGTCGTGCACGGTCGACGCACTCGGATCGAGCACAGGTTCGCCCAGACCCACCCAGTCGATGATCGCCCCGACCTTGCCCTGCATGTAGAGGTCCTGGATCACGAAGATGTCCATCTGACCGGTCTGCGCGACAGGCGGCATGTACTGGAGATAGCTGAGGTACTCATCAAAGGCCGCAACGGACACATCCGAGTTCACCACGCCTTCGGCTTGAGCCTCGGGAGCTTTCGATTCATCCCAGATGTCGCCGCCTTGCTGCCAGATGAAGGCGTTGACCTGCATGGTCGAGAAGTCATAGCCCTTACCGGCCTGGTAGGCGATGCCGTAGAACGGCTCGGTCAGTTCTTCGCCCGCAAGCATCTCGCCGGCATCACGCTGGAAGAACTCGCCGATCTGCCCCCATTTCGTCCAGTCCGTGTCCTGCCAGTCTTCATAGGTACACGGCAGATTGGTTCCGTACTGCTCCTGGAACGCCGCCATTTCACCTTCGTTGCAGAAGATGTCCTCGCGGTAGAAGGTGACATAGGTGTCCGGGAACTGCGGGAAACCGTAGTAGTTCACACCGGGTGCCGGCACCTCGCCAGCTTCTTCAAGCTGTGCGCGGGTCCGGTGCGGGTATGTCGAATAGGCTGAAACCAGTGCCGGATGCAGGTCCTGCATGATCGCCGTCAGTTCGGGGTCTTGGTTGATCTTGTCGGTCAGGTTCATGTAGTACCCGCCTTCGACAAATGCTCCCAGCCACTGGCTGTCGGTCACAATCATCTGGTATTTCTGTTCGCCCGATGTCAGCGAGGCCGCGACGCGTTCGTAGAAGCTGGGCCACGGGATAAAGTCCATATCAAGCGTCGTGGTGTGACCGTCCGGCGAGGTATATGTCTGGTCGAAATGCTCCTTCATGAAGCGTGTCGGCGGCCAGTCCGGGGCCGCCATTGTGATCGTGACGTCGGCCGACATGGCGGGCGAACCGCTCAGTCCTGCCCCAAGAATTGTAGCACCCATCAGGGTGCTCATAAGATTGATTCTTTTCATAGTCTCCTCCACTAGTTGGCTTTCTTGTTTAGGCTTTTTCTTGCTGCTCTCCCGCAAAGCTATGTGGCGGCGTGCGCGGCACGCGCGCCGGTTGATGGATCGAAGAAATGCAAGTTCCTCGGGTCGAATTTGACGGCGATCTCGTCGCCCACTCTGAACCTGGCCGCGACCTCTTCACGAAGAACCATCTTCATGTCGGTGTCGCGGGTTCGAATATCGATGATCGTGACATCGCCCAGTGGTTCGGTAAGGTGGATCTTGGCCGGGATGCCACCTTCCTCTCCGTTGGCCAGCGCAATGTCATGCGGCCGAAGCCCGACGACCAGCGGCTGCCCGCTGGAGACACCCGGAGCCTCGACGGGCTGATCGAGGAAGGGCAACGCGATCTCACCGTCGCTTGGAGCGGTCGCCGTCACGAAGTTGATAGGCGGCGAGCCGATCATGCCAGCCACATAGGTGTTTGTCGGCGCACCGTAGAGATCGCGTGGTGTTCCGATGGCGACAACCTTGCCTTCCCGGATCACGCCTACCCGGTCGCCCATGGTCAGCGCCTCGATCTGATCCGGCGTTGCATAGAGCATAGTCATACCAAGCTCTCTGTGTAACCTTTTGAATTCAGTTCGCATCTCGTCGCGAAGCTTGGCATCGAGATTAGTCAGAGGCTCGTCCAGCAGTAACAGCTTCGGGCGTCCCACGATGGCGCGCCCGATGGCCACCCGTTGCTGCTCGCCGCCCGAGAGCGTTGTCGGCTTGCGCTTTAGGGTGTGTGTCACCCGCAAAAGCTCGGCCACCTCGCCGACGCGCTTTTTAATGTCCGACGCGCTTTCACCCGAACGGCGCAGGGGATGCGCCAGATTTGCTTCCACTGACAGGTGAGGGTAGAGCGCGAAGGTCTGGAAAATCATCGAGATGCCGCGACCCTGCACCGCGCTTTCGGTGACATCGCGACCTGCGAAGTGTACCGAACCGTGTTCAAGCTCTTCAAGCCCCGATATAGCGCGCAGGGTGGTTGTCTTGCCGGAAGACGAGGGGCCAAGAAGGCAAAAGAACTCGCCATCGGCCACGTCGAACGACATCCCGTCAAGCGCCAGGATCTTGCCGTATGTGCGCCGCAGGTTATTGACCTTCAACTCCGACATATGTTCTCGCCCCTCATACCCATGTCTCTCCCCTACGGTGCTTCATGCACGATTTGTTCAGCCTCAATGCAGATTGTCGCGCACGAAGACTTCGATCCGAATCCGCTCCTGTTTCTCATTCACCGGCGTGCCGTCGGTGAGGTGCTTCAGTACGCGGATGGCGCTGCGAACCTCATGGCTCGGGTCCTGCACCAAGACCGCGTCGACCGTACCGTTGATCAATGCGGCGCGAGTGTGCTCCGAAAGCTCTGTAGTCACCACGCACATGTCCTGCTTCGCAGTTTCGATCGCGTCGATGACGCCCCTTGTTCCGCCCCCTAGACTATAGATCCCAACCACGTTGGGGTTTTCTGACAGCAGATTTGAAAGCTTTTCTTCGACCAGCCCCGCCAGTTCCTCACCCTCGATCCAGGGAAGAACGTTCAGTTCAGGGCATTCGGCGCGCATCACCTGTTCAAAGCCCATGCGGCGCTCCACATGGTCCCGCAGCGTGCCGGAACCTGCGACGACTGCCACATCTCCGGATCGGGGCGAGACAAAGCGTTTCAGCAAACTGGCGGCAACCCGTCCGGCAGCAACGTTATCGATGCCGACAAATCGTTCACGCTCCGAATTCGGGATGTCGGAGATAAACGAGATCACATGCACGCCGCGCTTGCGAAGCGCCGCAATCGCATCACGCACGATTTGGCTTTCTACCGCGACTATTGCGACCCCGTCGCCGATTTCCTCGCCCATGTCGTCAATTGCGTCGACGATCGCACGCGGATCGAGCGGCGGAATGGCGATGGAATTGATCCGGATGCGTTCCTTGGAGGCCTGATGTTTTGCTGTCTCGATCTCAGCGCGGACGTCATTGAAGAAGGCGGTTTCACCTGCAGAAACAATGAAGGTGAACGTATAGGACCGGCCCCTCGCAAGATTGGCGGCCGTCTGGTCGCGCACGAAGTTTAATCGGTCCATCGCATCGACCACACGTTGGATCGTTGCCTCACGCACGCCCTTGCGTTTGTTGAGCACGCGATCCACCGTCGCAAGGCTTACTCCAGCCTCTTTGGCTACGTCCTGCGCAGTCACACGTGTCATTGATCCTCCCTATTGAAAAATCTTGAGGTATGTCGTGATGTACGTCAATCAAATTCGTAGCTGAAGTTGAATGGCGAAGGGAGGGGACAGATGCTGATTGGAATTCCCAACTTGTTGACACCCGATTTGTTAAGACATCTCAAGGCGATGGGTCACGGTGATGAATTGGTAATCGCAGATGCGAATTTTCCGGCAGAAACTTGTGCCGCGCGAATCGAGCGTCTCGCGGGTGCCAGCGCAACTGAGGTTTTGAGGGCAATCCTGACGATTATGCCTCTTGATTCCTACGTCGATCACCCGGCCCGCACGATGCAGGTTGTCGGCGACCCTGACACCGTTCCCGACATCGTAGCCGATTTCCAGAAGATCATCGATGAGACGGCGGATCATCCCGCCAAGATCAGGGGCGTGGAACGGCACGAGTTCTATGTCGAGGCCCGCAAGACCTATTGCATCGTACAAACGGCCGAGACACGTCTCTATGGCAATATCATCCTGCAGAAGGGCGTTGTGCCGCCAAGCTGATCGACGGTGAACGGCTACGGCAATTGGACTTGCAAACTGCGGTGCAAAGCGGGCTAGATGTGGGTTGCGTAAGAGGAGATTCACGCGATGCAAACAAAGAAGATCATCAACGACGGAGACGACGCGGTCGATGAAATGCTCGACGGGATACTTCTGGCGCATGGCGACACATTGCGCACCTCCGCAGACTCGGGCCGGGCGATCATTGCGCGAAACGGGCCACGTGAGGGCAAGGTCGGTTTGGTCATCGGGGGCGGGTCCGGGCACGAGCCGACCTTCGTCGGATTTGTGGGGCAGGGGCTGGCTGACGCGGCGGCGATTGGAAACGTCTTTGCCTCGCCCCCGCCCGATCCCGCGCTAGCATGCGTCAAGGAGGTCTCCGGCGGCACAGGCGTGCTCTTCATGTACGGGAACTATGCAGGCGACGTTATGAATTTCGACATGGCGGCCGAGATGGCGGCGATGGACGATATCGAGGTGCGCACCGTGCTGACCACAGATGACGTGGCCTCGGCCCCGCGCGACGAGATCGAAAAACGGCGCGGTGTGGCGGGCAACTTCTTCATCTTCAAGGCGGCGGGAGCTGCGGCAGATGAGATGATGAGCCTCGACGAAGTCGAACGCGTGGCGCGGCACGCGAATGCGCGGACTTACACCATGGGCGTCGCGCTGAGTCCGTGTTCGCTGCCGCAGACCCGGCGGTGGAATTTCGATCTGCCTGAAGGCGAGATGGAAATCGGCATGGGCATTCACGGCGAGCCGGGGATCGAACGCGGACCGATCAAGCAGGCCGACCAGATCGTAGACGAAATGATGGACCGGATCTTCGATGAGATGGGCGCGGCAAGCGGCGATCGGGTCGCCGTTTTGGTCAACGGTCTGGGAGCAACACCGCTGATGGAGCTTTATATCATGAACAGGCGGGTGCAGGCGCGCCTTGAGGCGGCCGGTCTTTCGACCCATGCCACCTGGGTCGGGAACTATTGCACCTCGCTGGAAATGGCTGGCGCCTCGGTCACGCTCATGCATCTCGATGATGAGTTGCAGCGCCTGATCGACCGGCCTTGCCATTGCGCCATGTTCCGGGTGGTCTGAGTGATGGACGGCAATGATGTGAAAGCAATGCTGCTGGCCGCCGCCGACGCGATGGACGCTGCGCGCGATGAGCTCTGTGCGCTTGACGGTGAGATCGGGGATGCCGATCATGGCGTCGCCATGGCCGGCGGTTTCGGCGCCATCCGAACCGCTCTGGTGGAGCTAGACGGTGTAGCGCCAACCGAGGTATTGAATGCCGCGGCGAAGGCGTTCCTGAATGCCGTCGGCGCCTCCTCAGGTCCTCTCTATGCGACCGCTTTCATGCGCGCCGGCGCGGCGGTGAAGGGCAAGGACGTGCTCGGCGACGGGGACGCTCCGGGGCTGATAGTTGCGATGGCCGAGGGGATTGCGCATCGAGGCAAAGCCGAGCGCGGCGACAAAACCATGCTGGATGCTTGGGGGCCTGCCTCGGACGCAGCGACGGCGTCCGCGGGTAAACTTGCCGCCACCGTTTTCCATGCCGCGGCGGACGCGGCTGAAGCCGGGGCGGAGGCCACCGTCGAGATGCAAGCGAGACTGGGCCGCGCCGCACGCCTCGGGGCTCGCTCGCTGGGGCACAAGGATCCCGGAGCGGCGTCAGCCGCGGTGCTTCTCCGTGCCATGGCAAGAACCCTCGAAGAGAGCTGATCGGCGCGTTCGCGTCAGGTCCGCCGTTGGCCACCGGCGAAATGCCATTTGCCCGAATCGGGCTAACGCGCCCACTCTTGTAAAAAGAATATCAGCCACCGCCGACCAAACGACGGTGGCGCAAAACGGGAGTAAAGAATTGGATATTGCATCGCCCATGGGGCGCGTTTCAGCTTGGTTCGAAAACTTCAGAAAGGCCCTCGAAAACGTTGTTGCCAAAGCGTTGAAATCACTTGTCGTGGAAGAGTTCTATTGGCGTGATCTCGTCTCTTTCACATGGAATACTAAGACTATGGAAAGTCGGAATGCGATCGCCGATATGGTATTGGCCATGCTGGGCGATGCGCATCCGAAGAACTGTAAGATCGATGACCGGTCTGCCGGTTGCACGAAATGCATCACCTCTCCGGAGGGACGGCCTGGTGAAACCGGCTCGATCTGATTTCCAGTAAGGCGCGAGTGTAAAATGACGGTGGCAGATTTCTGGATCGGCACAAGTTGGAAGATGAACAAGACGCTCGTTGAAGCCGAGAGCTTCGCGAGGGCGCTTGCGGCGGCCGACGCCGATTGCGACGATCGCATCCAGCGGTTTGTGATTCCGCCCTTCACGGTCGTGCGCGAGGTTGCGCGGATTCTCGACCAGACTTCGGTTCTGGTGGGCGCACAGAACATGCATTGGGCCGATGCGGGTGCTTGGACCGGCGAGATCTCCCCAGTCATGCTGGCCGATTGCGGACTGGACGTTGTCGAACTCGGCCATTCCGAGCGCCGCGCCCATTTCGGTGAGACCGACGAGACGGTCGCCTTGAAGGCCGAGGCGGCGGTGCGCCATAGACTTATTCCGCTTATTTGCATCGGCGAGACGCTAGACGAACGGGAGAGTGGGCGCGCCACCGAAGTGCTGGGGGCTCAGGTGCGCGCCGCACTAGGTGGACTTCGCGGTGACCAGAAAGCGGCGCCGGTGATCATGGCCTATGAGCCAGTTTGGGCCATTGGCGACGGCGGCATTCCCGCGACCTCGGATTATGCAGATGCGCGTCATGCCGAGATCATCGCTTTCGCAACCGACATTCTGGGCCGCCCCGCGCCTTGCCTCTACGGTGGGTCGGTCAACCCTGAGAATTGCCAAGACCTCATCGTCTGCCCGCATATAGACGGGCTTTTTATCGGTCGGTCGGCCTGGAATGTCGACGGGTATCTCGGCATCCTTACTGCCTGCGCGGATGTCATCTGACGTATCGAAAGGACACTTCATGAAGATTGCGATTGCCGGAGACAGTGCGGGCGAGGGGTTGGCAAAAACACTGGCCATGCACCTCGCCAAGACCCACGACGTCGCGGACGTGTCGCGAACCGAGGATGGGCCGGACGCCTTCTACGCAAACCTGTCCGATCGCGTCGCTTCGGCGGTGATCGCGGGCGAGTACGACCGGGCGATCCTGGTCTGCGGGACGGGCATCGGTGTCGCGATCTCGGCCAACAAGGTCCCAGGCATCCGAGCGGCGCAATGCCACGACACCTACTCAGCTGAGCGCGCCGCGTTGTCAAACAATGCACAGATTATTACTATGGGCGCTCGCGTAATTGGCCCGGAGCTCGCGAAAACCATTGCCGAGGCCTTTCTGGCCAACACGCAAGATTTTGACGAGAACGGCCGTTCCGCTGGAAACGTCAACGCGATCCGCGACGTCGACGCGAAGTACAACAAGGCTTGAGATTCGAGTGCGGCTAAGTAAGTACAACGATCAAAAATCAACCGCTTCGGCAGCTGGACAACAATTCCGAGGACCTAATCTCGGAAATAATCCAATGCATGGTCTCGGCCTGTCCTGACCTTACCGGGGTCATGTCGGAAGAACTTGGGTTGAGGCGGGCAGGGTGGTTGGGTGGATTTTGCCCACGACCAGACCTTCCTCTTTCAAGTATTTCAAAACCAGTCCTGGGATCATCCGCCTGGCGGTGATGCTGTATATCCGATTTCCGCTGTCACTCCGCAATGTTGAAGACCTACTGCACGAACGCGGGATCGATGTCAGCCATGAAACCGTCCGCTACTGGTGGAGCAGGTTCGGCCCAATGTATGCATCAGAGATCCGAAGGAAACGGTTTCAGTAACTCCGAGCCTTTTCAAAATGGAAATGGCACGTGGACGAGGTTTTTGTGAAGGTGATTGGCCAGCGACACTATCTGTGGCGGGACGTAGATCATGAGTGCGAAGTGCTGGAAGCCGTCGTCACAAAGCGCAGAAACAAAGCTGCAGCATTGAAAATCCTCAAGAAATTGGTGAAGCGGCACGGAAAAGCGAAGCCGTCGTTACAGATCGCTTTGCTTGCTACAAGACTGCGCTCAGAGTTTTGGGTGTAATCGAAAAACAAACGACGGGAAGGTGGCTCAACATCCGCCGGGAGCTTGGGACGGCCACATTCGAGGCCCAGTATCAGCAGTCGCCTGTTCTGCCAGGGGGAAATCTAGTAAAAACAGAGTGGTTTAGGTCTTATGACGGACCGCCGCGCCCCAGCCAATACGAAGCGGTTGTGCAGAGCTGGGACACGGCTTCAGTCCCGGGCATCAACAACGACTATTCCGTCTGCACGACATGGGGGCTAATCAACAATCACGTTGATCTGCTTGACGTGCACAGGGAGCAGTATGACTATCCGGATCTGGTACGCGCGGCCCGCGCGCAACGTCAGAAATTCAAGCCCAGGCTGATCGTTGTCGAGAAAGCTGGCGTCGGCTTTGCGCTCGGGACCGATCTGCTGCGGGACGGTTTGCGAGACGTTCAGGGACTGGACGTCAAGGGCGACAAAGTAGAGCGCATGTCAGTTCAATGCGCAAAGATTGAGGCTGGATTCGTCCGTCTTCCGAAATCGTCGCCTTGGCTTGAAACTTATCTAAAGGAGATGGGGGAGTTCCCACAAGGCCGCTACGATGATCAGGTCGACAGTACGTCTCAAATTCTCAGGACGCTGGACATGCGGCCGTGAGCGATCCTATGACTGCCTTATGTCGACGAGGGCTCATTAGACCAATTCCTCATTGGAGGATTAATCTGGCCTAGGTCTGATCGCCCGGCGCTTCCTCTTTTGATGCAAAAAAACTGACGGAACCTGCGAGCAGCATCAAAACCAAAACACTGACCACTTCAGCCAATAGTCTTGAAGCGGCGGCATCGGGTTCAACAGAAATCAGCATAAGGACAATTGCTGCGGTCATGCAGGCACGGCTAAGTATTGGAAATGCCAAAATGATCCTCATCGCCAAGACAAAACCAATCATCGCGAGTCCGAATTCGAACCAGCGTGGAGGCTCGAACCATGAGAGTAAAAGGACACCCGCAACACCCAAAACAACGCCAATCATCCTCGACAAAGACATGCTCAAGCCGTTCGTGCCGTTTGCTATGAGTACGCTCAAAAAAACGAAGGGAACCCAATAGGAACGTTCTATTGGCAGAAACATCGCTAGTACCAGCGAAGCCAAGAAGCCAATGACTATCGCACATCTTACAGCGAAAGGTGGGAGCCCCAAGTCCGGGCCTTTGGGTGCCATTAGTGCCTCTATTCCCACCAGCCTAGCAGAGGTTACACCCCAAAGCGCTCCGATAACATAATACGTCATAGTTGACGCATCCGGATGCGTTGTTTCAGAGAAAACTAGATAGGACCAGCCGAACGCAGCATAGCCAAGAGCTCTGGCCCCAGCTTGACGCAATGCCAGCATACTTCCGATCGCCAGAAGAGCGCCTACGAAAAAAACACCCGTAGTTCCTGCGAAAGCCGCAACCGGATATGCCACCGCCGTTAACGCGACAGAAATCAAACCCCATTTTCGGTTGCTGAAAACGGTAGCCAGCAGCCCAGCGGCGAAAGCAATCACTCCAACTGCGTGCGGCAGCTCGAGCAAAACAGAAAGCAAAAAAACTGGCGTTCCAAGTGCCACTAATTGCGCTATCTGCGCCCAGGGAACAAACGGCTTTTGTAGCGAATTCATTACTTAAGTAGGCGTGACATCGGGAGCGTTTGCAAGTGACCACTTTGGGCTCAACGCAGTCACCTGACTGATTTACTCAGATGACCGGTTAGCGGTTTTGAGGGGACGTTCACCCCCGAAACTCGGAGTTTCGAACAGGAACGACCGCTTTCACCAAAAGCGGTCGCTCTCCCAAATCTTGGCTACGACCGGCTTGCGGACAAAGCCGCAGATGGAGAGTGCTCGCTGGAAGGACTACTCGTGACCCAATGCAGACGTCTGATAAATGACAAGCTTTTACGCTAAAACTACTCCCCAACGGTTTATTTGGTGGAAAGCTACTCCACCGAAACGGCTAGCGGGAACGTCCACTTCCCGCTCAGAATTTCGTTGCGCGGTTGATACAGCCGGACGACGTAATTCCATCCATCAGTGATCGGAAGGCAGTTCACGCGACCATCTGCACAGCCACCAAAATGTACCGTTACTACTCCATCATCCTCCCTCTCAGCAGTGACGTTGTTAACGGAATACGCATCCAAATCGTTGGCTTCCAGATAGCCGTCCTCATTGTAAACGGTCACGGACCAAAACCCATCCACGGGCACGTCCTTGACGGTCAAAGTATGGGGTGTGACGCCATTGTTCTGGGCCGCAACTTGGTTCAAGTAAACCGCGGCGTGGGGCGGATTCCCACCCCATCCACCGCCTGTCGCAATGAAGTGAAGGATCGGGTCGACTTCTCCTCTCGCGCCGAAAGCGCCTGTGAAATCATCAATGTCAGCAAGCAGGGAATTTAGAAGACCGCGGGTGCGATCAAGAGAGACCCGATCCCAATCCGGAACCTCGAAGGAGCCGATGTCCGCTTGCTCGAAAGTGATGTCGTCCATCAGACGATTGGCCTCAGCGATGTCTTCCGGGTCTGAGGGGTCCATGAACGTTCGAATTACAACTACAATGTACTTGGAGCCAGCCTCGTCTTCAGTAAAGGTATACGCGCCGCCCTCATGCTGCACGTCGACCACGTAATGATCCTGATTGATGATCAGCATCGACTGAAAGCGGCCTTCGTTGTCGGGCATCTTGATGGTGACCGGGCTGGTCAGATCGAAGACAGCGCCACTGTAAAGGGTGTCGCGGTTCTGCCGAATGACGTTTTGCTCGGCAATAGGTGTAGGAGCGCGGGTGTGTACGAAATTCGCGAAATAGCCCTGAGCGGCAAAGAGTGCCATGTAGCTGTCAGTCTCGGCGCGCACAAAGTTTAGTGCGTTGACGGGAACATTTTCTTCGGAAAACGCTGGCGCGGCTGCGCCTACAAGTAGAACAGCTAAAAAACGAGAAAGCATTCCGACCGTCATCATAAGGCTCCCCCAAATAGCCGCTAACAAAGTTTACGACCTAAGGATTGTTCTGCATTGAGATGGATCAAGCGAGCCACTTAGTAGCCTGCCAAAGCGCAAAACGGTCGGCTTCTCGGTCGGATCTGCGCGTCTGCTTCGGGCTCAACGCGGTCATTCCGTGAAATCTGCTCAAAGTCTGCTTTGCGGACTTAGCTGCCACCCAAGTTTTCCGACTAGACCAACGCCGACCAAAGCGTGTGCACGGCCATGTAGATCACGATTACGGAACCAACAGTATAAAACGTCGCTCGAACTTCGTGGGATTGTTCGGTCGCATAGGCAACAAAATGTGCGAGACGAGCGGCGACGAATCCGTAGAAGAGCGCCTTCGCTAAAAGCAACACCGGATCGGCCAAAACGAAAAGCAACCCCGCGACCCAGAATGCTGGAACGTTCTCCAGATCGTTGCGATGCATTCGCCGGGAACGGTCAACGTAGTCATTGACGTCGAGTTGGGACGGATCGGGGTTCTTGTTGATAAGACCCTTTCTGAGGTCTTCCGGGCTGGCCCATCCCCCACCGACTTTCAACATTCGGTGTACCGTCATCCAACCTTGCCCCATGACTTTCAGCACCATCAGGGAGGCCGCAATCACATACACCGTAAACACAGGGTTTTCAAAGTTCAGTAGATCCATGTTAATAATCTCTTTTCCAATTGCCTACCGTCGGTAGGCTAGATAAACTACCAACGGTAGGCAATCAAGAGGCAATTTATGAGCGAACTCAAAACTGACCAGAAGATCATACTTGCCGCGCAAGGGCTGCTCACGAATAGCGGCCTCGGTGCTGTCTCATTTGACACAATCGCGCGAGAGCTTGGCATCGCAAAACAGTCGGTGCTCTATTGGTTTCCATCCAAGAGCGACTTGCTTGCGGCTATGTTCGTTGACTGGTTGGATGCAGAGGCCATGGAGGCCGAAGATAGCCTAGCTTCTGTCTTAACCCCGAATGAGGCCATCGACGTTTTCGTTCGATCAATCCTACGTTTCCATACAGATAACCTTGACCGTTTCAGAATGATGTACCTCGCCCCTCAGACGCTGAAGGCAGGCATGCAAGAGGTGCGGAATGGCGATGTTCTCGCTAAGATACATGCTACCACGTCACAATTGTACGGCGCCCTGGCGGCACGGCTTGATGAATCACCTGACCAAGCTCGCCAGACGGCATTTGCGATCCATTCCGCGGCCTTGGGATTAGTTCTGATGCTCGGTCTCGCTGAAGGAATTGGCGATCCGCTCGCGCATTCCCAGGACGATATCTTGACTGCTCTGATTGCCAAACTTTCATCATAGGTAGAGAGATTCTTGGAGGCCGGCGCGAAGCCTCTCTCGGAAAAAGAATGAGTTCGACGCGCACCTTATTTGAGGGGTCTTGGGAATGCTCTGCAAATATGCCTGGAGAAGTTGTCAACCGACGCACTGTTTATGGGTTCACCCCTTCATTGGTGTCCAATTTGCAACAGATATACGAAACGGGATAAAATTTTTTATTGTAATTTCAGTTAGTTAAAAATTTGCCTAATTTTTAGGCAGCTTCACCTAAGCCACTCATATAAATAGACCTTCTTACTAAGAAGCCTTAGGCTTCCACCGAGATATCCACACAACTTGTGGAGTGAAAGCGCTTGTATTTTTTTTTCTAGGATCCACTAAGCACCCGAATCTACTTGCACTATATAAGCGCGATAAGTCGTTGGTCGAATTCACCCTTTCACCCGTCCTCCGGAATAGGACCATCGGGGGAAATATGTTGGTGTTCCCGTTCCGGGTAAGCGAGGTGTGTTGTTCCGGGGTCTTGGCGTTAAAATCAAAATGCTGGCGTACCGAGGCCGCTAGCCGATTGGATTAGAAGAGGACCAAAAGTATCTCTCATAATCAGTTAAATTCCGAAAATTATTAATGATGCCGAAGCTCTCAGCGCTTTACTCTTGGTTGTCGCCTTTGGGCGTTGCTGCAACGTTCATTGGAGTCGCAAGCATTTCTTTTGCAAGCCTGTCTCCGCCGGGGAGCGCTGGTGATCCGGGAAGTGCTGACAAAGCGATGCATATCATTGCATACGCGATTATTGTGCTTCCTTTAGCATTAGTCAGAAGCCGCACGAGGATTTGGAGCGCCGTCGGCATTTTGATTTGGAGCGGATGCATTGAACTCTTGCAGCCGCTTTTTGGACGCTCATCAAGCGTTAGTGATGTTATCGCCAATGCACGAAGTTGCTGGACCCGTTTGCGTCTAATCTCAGAAGCAAACATTGGGCCGAACCTGTTCCACCAGTATCGGACGGTTTCATCGCTGACATCGATCCCGCGCTCGTGCAGCAGATCTTCGACATTCCGAAGCGAGAGTGGAAACCGAATATACAGCATCACCGCAAGACGGATGATCTCGGGACTGGTCTTAAAGTACTTGAAGAAGGCAGGTTTGGTCATTCCCAAACGCTACGCATACCCCCTGCCCCGCTCAAGCAAAGTTCTTCTGACAAGACCATCGTGTTGGAATACAAGTTGCACATCGCGTTCAGGTCCAATGCAGTAAGGAAACTAGCCTCGAACATAATCCTTTTGTGCGTCGAAAAACGAAAACTTTTAGAGCGGCAGTCAGATCGTGAACTTGAAGCGTCAGTGTCAGGGCCGGTGCGCTCACGCTTCTTACTCGTTCTATTTCCAACATTCTGGGAAAATTGACAAAAAAAATGGGCGTCAATCGGATGCGACCCAAGGGATTGGTCAAATCGCTGGATTGAACTAAATGACGTAGGTCACAATCCCCATGTGACATTTCCCATGCCGTTTTCGGCGGTACTGTCAACTTGAACCCGCGTTTGACCGTCCCTCGGCAGCGCGGGCTTTTTTTCTGATCCAGCCGACCTACGTCTTTGTTTACTACCGCAGACAGCCCGTGTTGCCTTGTCCCCTGTAAAATTGGCAGCACGGTTTTCTGTAGTATCCCGAGGCGCACCACAGTGAAGTTGCTAATTCTTTCACCTTATACGTGTGCTTTTCCACAGTTTGGATGATGCACGCCCTGTTCCAAGGGGCGTATGTTTGATGAAGGCTCCCTCTTTAAGGGGGGTGTTAGCGCCGTCAGTTTGTACGGCATCGGTGTGTATCTAGTGAGTTAACTAGGAGAGTAAAATGTTGAAGCTCTATGTAATGATGAAAACACTGGCACGTGACGAGCGCGGTGCGACCATCGTCGAGTACGGTGTTGCCCTGACCATTATCACGGCAATTGCAGTTGCGACCCTCACAGCTTTGGGCGGCGACGTTAACGGCCAGTTCACCGTGGCAGAAGGCCTATTGTAATCACCTGCTTGCAATTCAAGTCGTAAGGGATGGTGAGGGCTTTGACGGGACGAAATGCGGTCACGGGAACTGCACACATTAGGTGTGGCGAAAGAGCGGTTCTAAAATCATTTTGTTTCCATTTAAGAAACAATGTAAAGAGATTGTTTACGGATCGTGGACGTTTCTGTTTTCACGGGTAAAACTAGGAAGTTCCAATTCCGATGACCCCCACGAGAGGGGCTGAACAGCTACCCGTTCAGCCCCTCGACAGTGCGGACTTTTTTTCCGGTCGAACCGGCCTATTTGTTTGATTGCTACCGCAGAAAGCCCGCGTTGTCTCGTCCCCTTTTAAATTGGCAGCGCGGGCTTATTGTTTTCGGCCAACAAAACGCAACTCCACTTCAAAAATGGCGATTACCCTTTAGCACGGGCTTGTTGGGTCGATAGACCGTGATCTCGCTTGGTTCCACTTTGCTCTACTCGTTCCACCATGCGCTTGGTTTCACTCGTCCGCCTCTTTTGCGGTCAAGCCACAATGCCAGCTTTCGCAAAGGTGATAGAGCCAGCTTTAACCATGCTCGATGTTTCCATTTTCGAAAGTCCCGATTGAAAGGACAAACGCGCAAGCAGATTGCACAGTCAGTCGATGTCTTCGCCCAGAAGCCGAAACACTTCTCTGCATCTGAGGTCCATTTACGCACGCCCTTTATGGCAGAGACATTGTTGCCCCCAACCTCGGGCGGACCAAACGGTAGTGCCTTTACAGGACACGCATCCGCACATTTGGTGCATATGTCGCAAAAGGCCCGAACCCCCTTCGGTTTGGGGGCATCATGTGCCAAAGGCAAGTTTGTGAAGATCTTGGAGAAACGCAGTCTTGGCCCGAATTCAGGCGTGATAACCATCTGATTTCTTGCGTATTCCCCCAAACCCGCCTTGATCGCATAGGGGATTACGAGACCTGTGTCGTTCATCGATGCAACCGCATCGTAGCCCAGGTTTCGAATATAGGCGGCGAGTTGCATCACGATTGAGGCCTCGTGCGAATACTCTCGTCCGGTGGCCGCGCCGGCCAAAGCGGAGGGGTAGGTGGCCACAAGTTTGGGGTCCATTTCATGTCCCAGCACGATAACTGAAGTCATGCCTTCAGGGAGATCATTCGGCACTTCTGAGAAATCACGGGTATCGATGCGGCTAGCGTAAAGCCACCTGCTGTCCATGTCCGCCACTCCGCACAAGTCGGCTCCGAAGAAATTCGCAACTCGCTTTATCTCTGCGGACATTTTCGCTGGGTCGGCGACTTCGACCAGCTTTGGTGCGACTGGGGTGTCATAGCTGATAGAAGCTTGAAAACCTTCTCGCCGTCCTTGATCCGCATAGCGGTCCGTCATCACATCCGAGATGAGCCAGGCCGCGTTCCGCAGCGCGAAGTCACGTTGTGTGAAACCGTCCCCCCGCCGCGGTGACGCTGCCATTCGGTAAGACGCAAAGAAGCCATCGGTCGCTTTCGTTCTTACTGTTTCGTCCCAAAATGCGCGGGTGAATACGTCGTTGCGCTGAGAAAACTGTTCAAAATCCTGCGTAATCTCGATACCCGCTTCACTGTCACCGTCTTGTGGTTCAAATTGATTACGTGGATAGGTCATGCAAACAGGTTAACGCTTCGAAGTCTGTTCGGGCAACTAGGTATGGCTGAGCTTGCGTACCGCGTTTTCCTAATCTTTCGACCAGCGCTTTCCGGGATCGCGTCTTGGTTCGGGGCGAAGCGGGTCAACCAGACTGACACGCAGATGTAAGCTCGTGGATATGCCAAAGTTTACAAGTCACACCGCTGCCGTCTGAGCTTTCCCAAAAGGAAAGAACCGGTTAATGATTTACCGACGCTATTACCAATGCTTTGTTTGGCTATATGGAGGTTGGCGCAATTAAGGACATTCGTGGTCGCGCCAGTACTTGTCCCACTTCTTCACCCATCCTGCCTGCGCCATCGCGCAACTAATATCGCCGCTTTTTGGAGAAACGCACCACGCTGCAGTTCGTTTGCCTCCAGCGTGACCAACCGAGCGACACCGCATTGTAGGTCCAGTCACCATTATATGGCCGTAATGGTCAATACCTGTTTTTTCACCAACCATTGCTACAAGGGCGTCTCTCGCTTCGACTGCGTTAGCGTTTGGGCATGGTTTGTTAAAGCCACAAGTTCCGTCTAGCTCCCGCGCGTTCACGCCTGACAGTCGTACACGTGGACCTTCCTCGCACCAGATAGGACCGTCTCCATCCCAGACGTGAGTGGGTGTGCAAAGAAATTCATGTCCATCAGGAACAATTGGAGTATCTGCCAACGAAGGGGTGTTGAGAGCGAAAATAAATGCCAAAAGGATCGCGCATAAATTAACTAAGAGTATTCTGCTCAGGCGTTTTGCAAAGTACTCCGATGACACTTGAGGGCGTGCGAATGTAAGCATTTTGTCAAGAAAGACCACTTTCATGCTCCCCGTCATTTGCGAGCGGGTATGCAAAGATAAGAACAACCAAGGCGACGATTGGAAAAATCAAGCCAAATAATAGCCAAACCCACACGCGACGGTTTTTTGCTCGCGCTAGGGTAACCAATATTGTGATGTAAACGGCTACAGCCGTAATAACCAAAAAATATTCCATATCTTTTACCCTCTCAGTTGCCTGAACTTCCTAAGAGTGGAACTTATTCTGTGAACTGATCTGCATAGTTCTAACCAAGTTAATGCTCGCCTTTTTTCAAAGGTAAGCTAGTTGGCGGGCTTCGCATTGACTTCGATCAACAGACGTTCCAGCGAAGTACAATGTTCAGAAGCGCGGTCGGCAGTTTTTCATCCCAATTTGAATACCATCTCTAAGGAACAATCCACCTTGTCCCCTGTAAAATTGGCAGCGCGGGTTTCTATGTATGCCCAGGCGGCCCATCCAACTCTGGTTCCCGAGGCAATGGATGCACAGGCGCTTCCACACCGTGTGTCTCTAACCACCCAAGCACCGTCGCCCACTGGTCCTGCAAACTAGGTTTGGAGCGATATTCCTGCTGCTGTTCCAGCTTGCATTTTAGGTCGTATGGGATTGTGCGTGGCCATTTGCGCATAGCAAATGTTCTACTATTGTTCGCACACAGGTCAACGCTGAAAATAAAAACCCCACGCCTGTGCTTGGGTGAGACAGGAGGCGTGGGGCTGTTTGAAGAGTGTCGTTTGCCAAACTCGAACGCCCGACACTCGGTCAAAACACAAAACTAATTACAACGTTTCCAGGTTAAATTAACGCTTGTTCAAAATGGTGGAAGACGAAATTGGGGTTTTGTCGAATTTGCTGTGTTTCGTGGATCGTTTTGGCGGACAATGACTCTCTCTATGTTTTCACTGTTAACCCTAGCGAAACAGTTCCACGCGATAAATTCGGACAGAAACCGGACAAACATGGATGTTCAAATCTCGAGTGGATTAAACTAAGGATCACAACGCGCTTCTCCTCGGCCCTGAGCAGCGCTAATCTCCAATCCGAGCCACGCTGAAAGGAGCCGCCCCATGTCCCTCTTCTCAAAACTCTTTGGTGGCGGAAAAAAGTCAGAGCCGGAGCCGGTCGCGTACAAAGGGTTCGACATCTTCCCCGATCTGATGGCGGAGGGTGGCAAGTACCGACTGTCGGCCCGTATCGAAAAAACAATCGACGGAGATCGTAAGACCTATGCGGTGATCCGGGCGGATGTCTTTGAAAGCCGAGATCAGGCCGAAAGCTTCAGCATCGCGAAGGCGAAGCAAGTGATTGACGAGCAAGGCGAACGTATTTTCATTTAAGGAAACCGCTAGATGTGTGAAAAAAAAGACCGTTTTGGGCTCAACCCGAACCCTAACTCAAAACAATTGGGCGACTGCTCTTCGGGCTACATCGACCTTTTTTCTGAAGGAAGTTCCAAAGAGACGAAAAGTGAAAAGTTTTAGATCTCGAATAACCAATACCGCCTGCATTCTGGCCGTCGCCTTTGCACAAACAGCGGCAGCTGCCGAAAACGCCTCTAACCCACTTTCAAAAGGTCGGAACACAGATTTCAGAATACAGCATACTGACGGAAATAGCGGTGAAAAAACAGACTATTTCATTGATGGCGCATTCATGGCGCTCGACAATTTAAAGATCAAATACGAGCTTCACTACAACGATGTATCAGCAAATGGTGTATCTTCCAGCGACTGGGAAAAGGCGCTTCTTAAATTAATATATTTTCCAACAGAGGGCTTGCTGAACGAGACTTGGGGGTATCGCGCGGCGGTGGGCCTTGACTGGATAGTCGAGTTTGGCAACGAAGACCAAGGTATCGGGACAGGCTCAGATCAGCTCGGACCGTTCGTCGGGGTCGCCTTTGGAAACCAAGATACTGGTCTTTCACTTATCCCCTTGGTCCAGTATTTTTTTGACTACACTGGCGATACCGATATCAGCCAGACGGCGCTAAGGCTAATAGCGCTACAACCCTTCGCAAACGACTACTGGGCAAAATTAGATTTGAAAGTCCCATATGACTGGGAAGAAGATGCATGGTCAGGCTCTGCGGAAGTCCAGATCGGATACAACATCAACGAAGGCGTCGCAGTCTACGGCGAAGCGCTTCTGGGAATTGGTGGTAACCGGTCTTTCGACGAAGGATTTGGTGTAGGCCTTCGCTTCCGATATTGAACCGAATTACCTATCTCAAATTGTAGCAAAAGGACCTGTCTGTTTGTGACCGCTTTGTGCTCGGTGCGGTCGTTCGAGCATTTTTCTCAGGTGACTGGTTAAACACGCTTAGCCGATATTCACGGCAAAATTCTTTAAATTCGGCAGTGAACGACCGCTTTCATCAAAAACAGACGTTGACGAAAAATAGGGCAATGACCGCTACGCGGACAATCCCGCCGTTCACATGCCAGGATCCGAGGCTTACTTTGACCGAGTTCATAACGCGGTTATGCCAAACATTTTTTTGCAGGTTGCGCATCGGAGCTGAGAATTTCCCGGCGCCTCCTCTAACTAGAGAAAGCGCGTGTCATGACTGTTCCCAGTCGCTTTGCGAACTCGGATGGGTCGCTTGGGGTTTCGCCTTCGACGATTCGCGCCTGATCCAGAAGGAGGTGAGCTGCGTCCCTCAGAAGGCCATCGTCGCCGGCAGCCTCTGCCTTCGCCCGTTCTGCCAAGGTGGTGATAATCGGGTGGTTTGGGTTTAGCTCGAGTACCCGAGGCATACCATGCTCCAGTTGACCATGACGTTTGAGCAGGCGTTCCAGATTGACATCCATGTCACCTTCATCAGCGATGAGGCAGACCGGGCTGTCTGTCAGGCGTTTCGACGGGCGCACGTCTTTGACTGTCTCGCCCAGTTCCACTTTGATCGCGGCGATCAAGGCAGCGAGATCCGCGTCCTTCGTCTTATCTTCGTCTGGATTTGCCTCTTCGGTTTTGACATTATCCAGGTCTGCTGCGCCACGAGTGATTGACTTGAGCGGTTTGCCATCGAACTCGGTAATGTGCTGCAGCCAAAACTCGTCTACGTGGTCGGACAGAAGCAGCACCTCGACGCCCTTAGCCGTGAAGCCCTCCAAATGGGGTGATTGCGCGAGCTTGGCGGCGTTCTCTCCTGCGATGTAGAAAATTGCTTCCTGCCCTTCTTTCATTCGAGAAACGTAGTCAACGAAGCTAGTGAGAGCATCCTCCCCCGTGGAGGCGAAACGGCAGACCTCAAGAATGCGGTCGCGCAAGCTAGGATCTTCAACCAGACCCTCTTTCAACACTGCGCCAAAATTACCCCAAAACTTCGCGTAGTCTTCCGGCGCCTTGGTAGCCTTTTTCTTCAACTCACTGAGGACTTTCTTTGTGACCTGGGACTTGATCTTGGCTAGCTTCGGGTCGGTTTGAAGCATCTCGCGGGAGACGTTTAGAGAGAGGTCTTGGCTATCTACGATACCGCGCAAGAAACGGAGGTATGCTGGGACAAGGTCCTTTGTCGTTTCGGAGATGAAGACGCGGTTTACATAAAGCTTCACGTGGCTTTTTTGCTCGGCGTCGAAAAGATCAAAAGGTTGGGTGGAGGGCACAAAAAGCAAGCTGGTGTGATTGAGCGTCCCCTCCACCTTATTGTGGATCACATGCCAGGGGGCGTCGTAGGCATGTGAGCTGTGGCGATAGAATTCGGTATACTGCTCTTCTGATATGTCTTTAGCCGGACGCGTCCAGAGCGCTTCCGCAGCGTTGAGCGTTTCCTCCCCCAGCTTCACAGGAAAACTGATATGCTCGGAATATGTCTTGATAATATGTCTAATGCGGGCTTCTTCAGCGAATTCTTTGGCGTCTTTTTTGAGGTGCAAGGTGACCGTGGTTCCGTTGGTGTCGCGCTGCGCCGCCTCGATCGTGAAAGACCCTTTGCCGTCGGACGACCAGAGCCAGGCCTCATCCTCGTCGGCCCTACGGGTCAGCACTTCAACTTTGGCGGCGACCATGAAGGCCGAGTAGAAACCAACACCAAACTGACCGATTAGACCTGGGGCATCTTTTTCTTCAGCCTTTAGCGCCTCGATGAAAGCACCAGTGCCGGACTTGGCTATGGTTCCTAGTGTTTCCAACAAGTCAGCATGGTTCATGCCAATCCCGTTGTCAGAGATAGACAACGTCTTGGCTTTTGTGTCGAACTCAAGCGTTATTTCGAAGTCCTGTGATGGCGCCAGCTTCGCATCCGTCAGGGCTGCGTAGCGCAGCTTGTCACAAGCATCAGAGGCGTTAGAGACGAGCTCCCGTAGAAACACTTCGCGGTTGGAATAAAGCGAGCCCGCAACAATTTCCAAAAGTTGACCGACTTCTGTCTGAAAAGAAAACGTTTCTTTCTCGATGGTCCCTGCCATTTGAACCTCCTCATTCTACACGCGACGCTGATGTAGGTGACTCGCGCGTTGGTTTCAACGCAACAGATGCAAAGAAAACCCGACACTCCAGTTAAGGTGGAGCAAAAGAGCGACGCAAGTAGCCTAAGTACTATGTGCCCAGCTTGGTAACCGCGCGCAACACGATGATGTATGTCGACGACCCAGTCCAAACTCTGAAAGAGTTTCGTAGGGTACTTCGACCAGGTGGCCTTGCACACGCGGTTGACGGAGACTGGTACATGATGGTCGCTGAGCCGGTTGAGCACGATGCTTGGCGTGCTTTCGTGAAAGCAGCATCGCATGCCTGCCGAACCTCGGACATGGGCAGGAAGCTATACAGCACGTTTCTGGAAGCAGGCTATCAGAACGTCCAAATTTCAATCTTTGCGAATGCAGATGTGGACGGTCGTCTCTTGGGAGTGGTCCGCAACATGGCAAAGTATGCTCACGAAAGCGGAACGCTTACTGCATCAAAAATCGATGAAATTGTAGAACAGGTTGAGCAAGCACTGGTTTGCGGCAGCTACATGCTCGTATCACCGCAATTCGTTGTGACAGGATAAAATCCAGCTTAGAAATGGACCATACTTACCAATCTTCGCCTTCGTGGGCGAAGCTGCCCCACGATATCGTCGAGCGTTTGCTGTGCCGGCAAAGTTGCCTTCTGTGAAATCGTCAAATGTTTCACGTCGGCAACGCCAAACGGAAGATTAGATTTTGAGTTTTTCTGATGTTAGCGTCTCCCTCGATGGCGACTGGAGATTGAAATGGAAAATTTTGCTGAGTTCGGCAAAGCCGAGTTAAAGGGCTGGTCAGAGCCACAAACGGCAAATGCCTATGCAGAGGGGTTTGCCTCGGCGGCAGAACAATGCGTCGCTGACATTGTGGAAACCTCACTTGTAACGAACGGTTCCGTTGCGCTTGATGTTTGTTGTGGCCAGGGAATTGTTGCAAAGGGGCTCGCAACTGCCGGGGCTGAAGTTATCGGTTTAGATTTCTCTCCAGCAATGCTCAAAATTGCACGTCGGGAAGTGCCGATGGTGGATTTTGTAGAAGGTGATGCAACCACTTTGCCTTTCGCAGACAATTCGTTCGATGCTGTCACAATGGGGTTCGGCATTCTTCACATCCCAAATGCTGAAGCAGCAATAAAGGAGGCGAAACGAGTACTGAAACCAGGTGGCCGCTTTGTTTACTCAGTTTGGGAATCACCCGAGACATCAGCCGCATTCCGGATAGTTTTTGGAGCCATTGAAAGATTTGGGAGTAAAGACGTTTCTTTGCCTCCTGGGCCACCTCTTCATGCTTTCGCAAACCCTGAATACGCATATCCGATTTTGATAGCAGCCGGATTTACTGAACCTCATATGCGATCTTCAAGTAGCGTTTGGGAAGTTTCAGACCCCGCCACTCCCTTTGACTATTTTCACGATGGCACCGTAAGAGGTGCGCTTTTGCTTAGATCACAGCCTGCCGAAAACGCTTCTGCGATTAGGGCAGCGATAGCCAGGGCAGTGCAGGCAGAGTTCGGTTCAGTTGCTCCCTGGAGAGTGCCAATACCTGCTGCCATAGTTTCAGCTACGGCGTAATTTAATCAAATAAGTGTTCTGCGCACAGCAACGGGGTGGGTTAAGCTTATATTTGGGCTTGTGATGTCTGTTTCGGGCTCGGAACGGTCATCTGAGTTATTTGGTCAGATGTCCGCTAATGGACGGATAGCAGACCCAACGTTGCAAAACGCCAACGTCTGTTTTGCGGGCGAAGCCGTCTTCCATACGTTAGGCTGATGGGCCCCAATCTCGGCTAAAACAAAACCCCGGCAGCGTAGGTCTACCGGGGTTTTGTCAGAGGGGGTTAAGTCAAAGTGAGTGTATTAATCAATCCGGCTCAGTGCTGTCGCCGGAACAAAACAGCTAGCCCATCATATCCCAATCTGTGTGGGCTCCATGATGAAACTCACCAATGTCCAACGTTGCAACGGCTGAGAAATCATCCTGAGCCGAACCCTGTGTGGGTTTATGATTTGATTTGCCAGCAGGCGCATCGCCAAAATTGTGTCGATCCGCGGCAGTATCGCCAGGATTGTTGTTGGCCTGATGCCCACTTCCGTGTCCGTGCCACTTAGTCGTGAAACCTGCTGGTCCACCTGCATCCGGGGGTGCCATTAAGGGGGCGGCTGAAAACCTCATTAAGCTTTTCATTTCTTCTCCTCTTAGCTGCGCATGCAACCCCCACGGCTGGTTATCGTGAGGAAGATTGGGTCAGAATTGTGGCAGGTTGTGAGAGTAAGTCTAAACTTGGCAATAAACCGCCCAACGATTGCACTATCATTGCAGAGCACATTTGCTTGCACGATGGCATGGCGCGGACGCTTTGGCGGGCGCCGGGTTCAGTGCATTTAATAACTGACCCCACGCCTTTAATTGCCACAAATTCTGACTGCTAAAAACACATTTCATGAGAAAACTGTTCCAGAGGCCTTCAATTTCAGACCTACATGAACATAGGCTCGGGCATGATCGTTGCTTGATTCAAAAAATGAAGTCTCAAAAGCAAATGTAACATATACATCAACAGTATGAGTTCAGTGAAATTGAGGGGACACCGCGTGAAGATCTATTCTGTATTCGTTTGGATGCTTGCTCTAGCCTTGACGGTTGGCGTCATCGATGTGGCTTCTGCCAAAGAGAAGGGCGGAAAGTCAAAAGACAAGAAAGTTCAGTTGGACAGCAAACCAGGCAAAGGGCAGAAAGCCGTACCGCCAGGGCAAATAAAGCGATATACAAGGGGGGCAAAACTTCCCGCCGACTTGGACTACTCGGACATCGGCGACCTTGCTGACTGGAAATTGAAACCTCCAGGAAAGGGAAATCGTTACATACGCGTCAACGATGAAATTTTGGAAGTTTCGGATGATCTGTCTACTGTCGTGGATGCCGTTGGTATCGTTGGTGACCTTGCTAAGTAAAACGACTGATACATAACTCTTTGGCTCGACTCGGTCATCTGAGTTATTTGGTCAGATGTCCGCTAATGGACGGATAGCAGACCCAACATTGCGAAACGCCAACGTCTGCCTTGCGGACGAAGCGGACATTGAGGGTTTCTGGAAACGTCTGCCAGCCGAAAAAGTCGGTTTCTTGGCCCCAGGCTGGCTGGCATCGTCGAATGTGTTAGCCGACAAAATCGCAGCCCAATGTGCTGAGCAGGGCATCGGTGAGTTCTTCTATGGTCTCGGTAGTGACATACTTGCCACCGGTTCTATCAGATAGACATTTGGCCACAGATATTCCATCGGGAAACAGCCTCACGTCCGGACTGTCCCAAGCGAACCGGTCTGTGGCGACACGGAACCCGATCACATGCACGGTCAGGTCTGCGGCCGTAGACGCCAACTCGGCGCCCAAAGCACAAGGCGCGCCTCCGCAAGTTTCATTGCCGTCCGTAACCAGCACCACGATGCCTGGATCTGTGCGGAAATTCAGCACCTCGGACGCCATGCGAACCGCTTCTGTAAGAGGGGTCAAACCGTTTGGATCCAGCAATGCAATAGCGTCCGTTACACGCTGTGCTGCATTTTCTATAGGTTCGAACTTCAGGTTGATACCTTCACAGGAATTCTCGGGGCCCGGACCATATGTGATTAATCCTATACGACGGATAGGGGCAATAAGGGGCATTGCATCCTGCACGGCCACCCGGGCATCATCAATGCGTCAGGGCTCATCTAGCTGCAAACCAAGTTCTGCCATAGACGCCGAACTATCAAACACGAGCATCGCATCGCGCGTACAATCCTGAGCATAAACGAACGATACATGGGGCAGAACACCAGCGAGGAAAGCGACGCAAGTTGTCATCGGACGGTTCATGCTTGGATAGAATACAACCACCCTCTCTCGGTCAACTCATAAAGTAAATAAGGGACTGGTTTGAAGGGTGGTCTAGCCCCGAGCGTTCATCCAAAGGTCAGAATCCAAGCGTCTGCAACACGTATAAATAATATTGTCTTTAAAAACGGAGCGAATGAAAACGCCAACAGATCAAAGTGAACTCATAAAACGCTCAATTTCCTGCAGGGCTTTGGGCCAAGCGGGATCGTATTCTGGCATCGTATTGTTCGCTGTCTCAATACCAATGAAGCGCGCATTCTCGATACCGGAGGCGAATATTCTACCTTGCTCTACATCGTGCATCCTGTCGCGATTAGCGTGCAGAACCAATGTTGGGCAGGAGATTCGCGGAAGTAGATCGGTTATGTTGACACTTGCGACCAGTGGCCCAATTTTGAGCCAATCTTGATGGTCCATTGCCACTCTCATAAACTCTGCATAAGTGCTTTGATCGTGAGGGCTAGCCGTCGGGGCAAATGACTGAGCCATCAAATCTCTTGCAGAAGGATATTCATCGTTCCAGCCTTCAAGGCTCATGTCCATCATTGCTTGTCCAAGCGCGGCGATCCCTGGCTGCGAACGCACCGCTAGACCTTGTGCAAACCCACCAAACAAAACCAAACCCGAGACGCGATCAGGATGGTACGCGGCAAAGGCCGCGGCTATCGTTGCTCCAAAAGATACACCGAACAGTGGAATTTTTTCGATCTGGGCCGCGTCCATAACAGCCTCAACATCTTCCACTATCCGATTTAGCGATACATCCTGAACGCCCCTTTCGGACAAGCCATTGTTTCGGCCATCAAATCGATAGAGGCAGTAGATTTCAGATAACAATGGCAACCATCCGGCAATTGAATTCATTGTCCAATCGTATTCCAGATGTCTTAGCCAATTTGGTGTAACCAGTAGCTTGGTTCCGCTTCCAGATGATGTCCACGCAAGAGTTGTACCGTCTTTCGATTTTGCAAAGCGAATGTCCTGAGAAGTGGCTAGAAGCTTGTTCTTGGCGCGTCTTTTGTCTCCAGCTAAATCAATGGAATAGGCTTCCACCGGATTTGGAATACCCTTGAGCCGAATTGAGTTTTCTGGTCGCAACGAAACCGCAAGCGAGGTTCCGGCTACTTCGACGGCTGTCTTACTTACAAGACAACTTCCGCTCTGCGCGCTAGACTGAAGACGAGACGCAATGTTTACAGCCTCTCCGAACAAGTCTGTGTCATTTGGCATTACATCGCCAACATGAACACCCGCTCGAAGTGAAAGGTCTTCGTTCCGCATTTGATAAAAAATTTGGCTGGCGGCATTGATTGCGTCTGTGGCAGCGGCAAACTCGACCAAAGCACCGTCTCCCATCAACTTAAATATTCGTCCCGTATTTTCGTTTACCAAGGGTTTGATTACTTCGCCCAAGATGCGTTGTAGTGCATTGAGCGTTTTCTCAGCATCCTCCGACATGCGTTTTGTGTAGTCGACGACATCGAGGCTCAGGATCGCAGCAATTTTACGCTTCATAAATCGATGTGATCCTCTTCAAAATATTCAGTTCTTAAGACTTAAAACTAACAGAAGTATGGAGTTTTGGGACCAATACTTGCTCTTGGACGTTGGGCTCGGCACTCTAAATCCAAATTTACATTTATTTACAATAACTTAAACAATGGACTGTCAGACGAATTCGAACTCGTCTCCGGCAGGCCAATTAGCCGTGAAAGTTACCCTCAGCCTTGGGCTCGAAGCGGACACTCGGCGATTTTGGCTTGATGGCCGCTATTCGGAAATTGGCCCGTCTACAGTGGCTTTATCAATTTCGAACAGGTCGGCATTTTCGAGAAGAGTGGTTACCATCCAACTCCCTTCGCTTTCGCGCAGGCCATAGCCATAGCCGCGCAGGCGAAAATGCCACTCACGTTCGCTCAGACTTTTGCCGCGCTCAGCGAGCACAAAGTCCTGAACCTGAGCAATCTCTGCCGAACTAAGGTACGTATGGATCATCCAGACCACTCCAAAATTGTTCCGTTCTCACAGCTCAATAATGAAAGGCATTTTTGCTCAGATTTTTGCATTAATACGACAAAATTTAGGTGTTTGTTGTCGATACTGAATTTTGGCAACAACGTTCGTCCGTTTCTGCAGTTACAAACTGCATTCTTAGAACGTTGTAAGCTTTGGGCTCTTAGCGGACGCCGGTATTAGTTCTAGTGCGCAGGTCCCAAGTTCCATCTCTATTTCGCGGCTAGCAGAAGCAAAACGAGAGCCAGTACACCCCAGCCTGCGATCGCGGGTAAGACCAACCAATATTGCTCCTCCTTGGGCAAGTCCCAGCCCTCAGCGCCCCGAGCCGCTCTTACGGTCCAGAGACACGCGACGGGCCAGTAAACGGTAATCCCCAAGGCTGCACCGAGCACCGCCGCGGCCCACGAAGCGGCCATCGCGTGCGCCACGAGCCCGAGGCCAAGTAAAGGTACATAGAAACCAAATCGGCGCCCGCATATCCCTTGAAGAAGGCGACGCCGACTTCCGTTATCAGTTTGGCAGGCTCTTGGGTCCCCATCTTGACGCCCACAGCGTAACTCACCGCCGCGGTACATTGCGCTATCACCAGATAAATAAAGAGTAGCCAGCCTGGGACTTGGATAACCCAAAAAGCGACGTCGGACATGGGTACCTCCATAGCTTGTGACCCAACTCTAACATGCGGTGTCGCCAGCGTCCCTTTTGGACTCGAAGCAGTCATTCGCAGGGCTAGCTTCATTGTCCGCTCTGCGGACCAAGCAGACTTTCATCCTTACCGACGAGCCAATCTATACTGCGTCGAAGTGGTTGCCCAGGCAATTTGATTAGAAGCTCCAAGAAAATATTGATTGCTTAGCCAATTGACGCCAAAACCGCGGGCGGCCTGATCACAGTTAAGACTTGTCGGCCAAGGTCTTTTTCAACGTCTCAGACGGCAACTCTCTGAACATCTTTTGGTATTCCTTCGCAAAATGGCCACCCGACAAGAAACCATGCATGAGCGCCGTGTCCTTTACTGATCTTGGTGGTGATTCAACGTCTAGGAGATGCTCTCTGACGGAGGTCAAGCGCCGTTTCAGTACATATTGCCAGGGCGATTCACCAAAAATATCGACAAAGCTGTCGTGAAGTTGGCTGCGCCCGACGCCTGCCACTCGACACAGAGTTGAGATCGTTAGTTCGTCCGGAGAGATACGAGTGATTGCGTCCCTCGCCAACCTAACACTTTTAAACGCTGCCTTGTCCAGAACATGTGTACTTTTGGATAATAGGTCCAAAGACAACATCCAGTCCGCGATCTGAGCAAAGAATGCGCTTTCCACTATGCGGTTCATGGCAAACCGTCGGCCGCTTTGATCAAAAGGCGTGGCATTTAGGAAAGCTCGGTCAGCGATCTTGGATAGCTTCTCGGCTGTTACCAGACCAACTTTCAACTTATTGTGCCCTTTGGGCAGCTCATCGTGGGTACGCCTGCTTAACGAGGCGATTTCCCTTGTCATTCGATGGCGTTCGAAAGCAATGAATAGCACTTTCCGATCTTGACCTACGTTGCAGTACTCGTACTGCCCGTCTAGAAGATAGACATCGCCAGGATTGGAATACCAACCATTTACGCGGTAATCACCATACCAAGAAAGTGGCAACATTAGTGCCATCAAATCCTGCCGGCCGAGCACTGTCCAAGAGGACCGGGCTTTACTGGAGGCAGTATTCACGAAACTGTTTTCTCCGTAGATCCAACGGTCTTGTCAGAAGAACTTCGCTTGAGCGGGGCAGGGCGGTTGCATAGATTTTGCCCATGACCAAACCTGCCTCATTCAAGTACTTTAAAACCAGTCCCGAGATCATCCGCCTGGCCGTGATGCTTTATGTCCGATTTCCGCTTTCGCTTCGAAATGTCGAAGACTTACTTCACGAACGCGGGATCGATGTCAGCCATGAAACCGTCCGCTATTGGTGGAATAGGTTTGGCCCGATGTTCGCATCAGAGATCCGAAGAAAGCGTGTTCAGCAACTTCGTGCATACTCGAAATGGAAGTGGCATGTGGACGAGGTCTTTGTGAAGGTGAATGGCAAACGTCACTACCTTTGGCGGGCTGTGGATCAGGAAGGTGAGGTGCTGGAAGCCGTTGTCACCAAACGTCGAAACAAGGCTGCAGCACTTAAATTCCTTAGGAAATTGATGAAACGGCACGGCAAAGCTGAAGAAGTCGTCACAGATCGCTTCGCGTCCTACAAAGCAGCGCTCAGAGAATTGGGTGCGCTGGACAAACAAACGACGGGCAGGTGGCTCAACAACCGCGTTGAGAATTCTCATCTGCCGTTCCGACGAAGAGAACGCGCCATGCAGCGTTTCAGGCGTATGCGAAGTTTGCAGAAATTCGCTTCCGTCCATTCCTCTGTCTATAACCACTTCAACCAGGAAAGATCGCTCGCCAGCCGAGACACCTTCAAGCTGACACGCACCGCCGCTCTTGCCGATTGGCGCGAACTTGGCGCGGGATAAAGGACAGCGTCACTGGCCTAACAGAGACGAGTTCGAATTCGTCTGACAGCACCGGCGACACGCTTCCAATGGCCAACGGCCGGTTCGCCATGTAGCTCTAGCCACGCGTCCAGCCGGTCAGCCACACGTTGCAGTCTTAGGATTTCGACGCGCGCTCTTTGACTTTGCAGTTCGTGAGATTGTGCTTTGATCAAATCGAGCGCAGCGTCTGGCTGATCTGCCAAACTTCTCAGGAGAACCTCTCGCTGCAAACAGGCAACGACGGTGTGCTCTTTTGCAATGGCATCGCAATGGTACTTCTCGGCAAACAGAGAGGCTTCAGCGATGATCGTTCCTTCAGAAGCTGTGTGAAGCGTCAACGCAGTGCCGTCCGCCAACGGTCTTTCCAATGCTACGGTCCCAACCCGGACCAAGAATATCGAGCGGATCGCCTCGTCGCGCCTGAACAATACACCGTCCGGTTCGATGGTTCGTTCTCGCGCGTCACCAAATATGGACTGCAATGCTGACATGATAGGTATCATACAGAACTGAGTAATATTCTGGTAAGGTGTTTCCAGAAACAACTCGGGAGCTTCCTATGCGAACTACGATACCGATTGCCATAATGATGCTCGCCGCAAGTACAATGATAAGCGTTGCAGAAACCAATCGCGACACCAGTTCGAAGAAACACAAAATGCACATGCACGCGCAAATGCACGGCGATGCCGGACTGAAGGAGCCGGGCCAAGGCGCATTTGCTGCCTTGTCAGAGGTTGTGCGTGTTCTTGAGACGGACCCGGAAACAGATTGGTCAAAAGTCGATTTGTCAGGGTTGCGCGAACACCTCGTTGACATGGACAGGCTTGTTACCGGATCGATCGTAAACGAGACCCCACTGCCAGACGGGCTTCGTGCATTCGCCACAGGCGATGCCGACACGCTGGCCTCGTTGAAACGGATGGTACCAGAGCATGCCGGTCAGTTGGCGCGCGATGATCACTGGACCGTATCGGTTCAGGAAAGCGACGAGGGCGTTGAGCTGACAGTTACCAGCGAGGATGACGCCGTCGTAGCGCGGATCAAGGGTCTCGGTTTTTTCGGCTTGATGGCGAGCCAGGATCACCACCGCGAACACCATCTATTGATGGCACGTGGCGAGGATGCGCACGCGCATTAATCACCAAGAGATGTGCGGCATCGTTGTTGCTTGCAATCAATCGTATGGGGCGCGTAACCCACCCACCGATAGAGACCGCAGATGCGTACGATGTCTGCTTTCAACAAGACCGGACGTTCGGCAAAATTGGGCCAACTTCCGCTATGCGGACGAAGCAGTTGTAGCCGGTTTTGGAAAAACCTCACTTGTAGGGTGATCGTTGCGGGCGGATCACAATTTCGGTCGGGCATGCGGTTGGAGCGGATTGCAGGATATAGCTGACTGCGTTGGAGATATCTTTCGGCTGTATCATCAATTCGGAATGAAGCCTTGGCGACGCCGACATAGATGTGGCGACGAAGCCGGGATGTATCACGCTGACTTTTGTTCCGAACTCACGCACATCTTCGAAGAGGGTCTCGCACAATCCGGCAAGAGCCCGTTTGGCCGCAAGGTTCATACCCGCACCGGCGAAGGCGGACGTGATCGAACCTATTGCTATGACCGCGCCGTGCCCGGATGAATTGATGGGATCAATACACGATCGGACGAGATGCGCGAATGATCGAAAATTCACATCCAGGATGTGATCCCAGCTTTGAAGGTCCGCGTCCGTCGCTCCAGCTCTTGCATGTACGCCGGCGCAAAAGATCAGAGTGTCGAGGCCACCCATCAATTCGACGGTCTCATCAATGCATTGTGCGCAGGCCTCCATATCGGCCAGATCAACAGTAAGGATGCCCGGTTCCTCGTATTCTTCGCCGATCTCTTGGGCGACGTTCAACAGCTTCGAACGGTCCCGCCCGACCAGAGCAAGGACATCTCCTTGACGTGCGCGTTCTTGGGCCACAGCATGTCCCATGCCGCCGGTCGCCCCAACGACCAAGGTTTTCCTTTTTGTGTCACCACTCATGAGGCCATATTCACATTTTTCATCCGTGCCTGCATGTTTTATCCGCTCGGTGCCATTCATGATCAAAGGCTCGGATACCGGACGAGCGCGCTATCGAGGTCGTTGGGTGGCTGCCCCGGCATTGATTAAGGCCGCCATTCCACCGTCGACAAAGCGGACGTGTTTGAAACCCATTACAGTTAAGACATTCGCCGCAGCGACGCCACGATAGCTTGGAGGGTCTTGTCAGAAGAACTTTTCTTGAGCGGGGGAGGGGGTTTGCGTAGCGTTTGGGAATGACCAAACCTGTCTCCTTCAAGTACTTCAAAACCAGTCCCGAGATTATCCGCCTGGCGGTGAACTGGCCGATTAGCTCCATTACAATCGCCTAAACACCTCATCGTTCGCAAAAGATTGTGACGGACCCAGGTACTCCTCTTGTCGGATCAAACACTCGAACTATCCGGTACCAGCTGTTGCGCGTGCCTCAGATTGGATGGCGATCCAGTCAGCCGTTGCTCCAGCCTCTGCGTACTCCTTGTATTTCTCTGGCCCCAAAGCAGCTTTGGCGGCATCAACATATGTTGCAATATCAGCTTTGTCGGTTGGTTCGAAATCGACGCCAATCTTACTAATGTTGTGATCGACTGCACCAAGAAAACGCGCTGCCCTGGATGGGTCACCTTGTGCTATAGCGAGCCCGCCAAAACCTGCGACACATAGATTGACGACGATCCGATAGTCGAACTTCTGACCCAGATCAAAAGCCTCGGCTAATAGCGTCGCGGCGTCTTCCGGTTTTCCTTCGGACAGTCGAAAATGAGCCAGGTTTTGTTTCAGCAAACCGGGCCAGAAGCTGTTCTTTTCGATTGACAGCACATCAAGTGCCTGCAAATAGCATTCTTCTGCAGCGTCCCGCATATTCTCCATACGCGCGCCTTCGCCCATGATGATCAATCCAAGCGCAGTAAAGTAGTTGTCGCCTTTGCTTTGCATCTGAGCGATGCACTCGGTCACAATGTCGGTAGGATCGTCAATTGCGCCGGTCGCTGCGCCACAAATTGCATGGATCATTCCCGATTTCTTGGAAGCGTGCTCGTGGCCAAGCTCGGTAAAGATTTGTTCTGCCGCTTTGCCGTGCTCATAAGCCCCGGGATAATCCCCGGCCATTGCTTTCGTGTAAGCAGCAGCCATTTGGATCGTCGCACCGGCTTCACTGTTTCCAAGTTCCTCGAAAAGAGCGTCAGCCTTGGCAATCCACTGAAGACTTTCGGTGAATTGTCCTTGGGAAATCCAGTACCAATAAAGGCCATCAATGATGCGCGCCACCGAGTCTATGTCTTTAAGCTCTAGTGCAATAGTGAGCGCGTGACGAATATTGTCGGTTTCTTGGATAATCGCCGAAACAATTGCGCTTTGGTCCTCTCCTAAGGCATTGAGGCCGCAGCTTTCAGCGAAACTCTTGAAGTGCTCTAGAAACACTCGTTGCGTTTCATCTTTTTCGCCGTTTCGCACGAGTTCGTCCAAAGCATACTCGCGCACCATATCAAACATCCCAAAACGAGGCGCTCCGTTTACTGTACGGCGGTATATCAGGTTCTGGGTATCAAGCGAAGCGACCGCATCAAGAATGTCAGCGTCTATACCCGGGAGGCGCAACAGGGTGTTTTCGGCAGTTTCGATGGAGAATCCGCCAGCGAAAACTGATAGACGCAGAAAAACGTCCCGTTGCTCCTCGTCCAACAGGCTGTCACTCCATCGAATTGCGGTTCGCAGCGTTCGGTGACGGCCTGAATCTCGTTTAGAGCTGCGCAAAAGCCCAAGCTGCGATTCCAAACGCTGATGTAGTTGGTCAAGCGGCAGCAAGGCTGTTCGCGCTGCAGCGAGAGTGATCGCCAGAGGGATGCCTTCGAGGCGTGTCACAATTGCGGCAACAGTTGCGCGGTTGCCAGCCGTTACTACAAAATCAGGTGTTTTCTCCTGAACCGCTTGCACGAAGAGGCGCATAGCACCGCTGTCTTCTGGAGTAATGTCCGCTGGATCAGGTAGCCCAAGCGGTTCAATTGGGTATAGCTGTTCGCTTCCTACACCTAACTCAGACCGGCTCGTGGCAAGTACACGTAGATTCGGGCAGTCGTTTAGCAGATCCCCAACCAGAACTGCGGCAGCCGCAACATGTTCAAATGTGTCAAGAACAAGCAGCATTTTTTCATCGCCAATAAAGGCAGCAATATCAAGCTCGACGGGACGACCGGGATAGTCTCGTACCCCCAGCGCCTGAGCGATGCTAGATCCAACAAGCCCTGCACCATCAAGTCCACTCAGATCGACAAAATAGGTTCCGTCGTCGGTGTCTTGAAGCCATTGCTCGGCGATATACTGTGCGATAGAAGTCTTTCCGGTCCCGCCCATGCCCGTCAGCGTCACCAGCCTTCTTTCACCAATGGACAAGATACCCTGAATGTCAGCGACCTCTCGGTCCCTACCAATAATCGGTCCGCGCGATTGCGTGATATTCGTTTTGCGAGTTTGAGCGGTTCTGATCGGTCGCGACTCATTTCCGGTTTGTGGGTCAACGACTTCAAAAATCGACTCCGGATAGCGAATGGCTTTAAGGCGGTGCGGGCCCAAAGCGCACACAACAACGCCCCATTTTTGGAAATCCGCTTCGGCAAGGGCCGAGTGTGCATTTCGTGAAAGTAGAATTTGTCCACCATTTGCTGCATCAGCAACCCGGGCGGCGAGATGTAGGTCATATCCCACCAGTTGGCCGCGGTATTCCTCAACAGTCCCTTCGTGTATGCCGATCCGAACACGCAAATCGATGCCCAATGGCCATTCTTCATCCTTAAGGCGGCGTTGAATATTGACTGCAGTATCCAACGCTTCCACAACGGTATCGAACATGACTAGAAAAGAGTCGCCCTGAGTGCCGTCCTCTGTTCCGCTATATTGATTGAAGCATTCTCTAATGATCTCGTGATGGCGAACCAGAACCGCTTTGTAGTGTTCTCCTAGTTGCTGCAAAAGCAGTGTCGAGCCTTCAATATCCGTGAACATTAAGGTCTTGGTCATAGCGCGGGTAGACCTTTCCGCTAACTCGTCCACGACACCCTCATCCATCTGTATCTCCAAGTCCAACAATCATACGCATCGGAATATCATTTCTGAGGGCCGTGCCATTCACTGCATCACTTTTCAGCAAGTCGACTGGTAGTCCCCAATTTTGTGCTTTGGCACCGCTACCTACCTATCCCCATGGGCCCGCCAATCTTGGACGGCAGGCCAATAATTCCCGTTCTTCTCATTCGTTCAGCCACAGCTTTCAGACGATAAAACTCAGGTATACTTTCATCAGAATCGTTCATTTGGTCAATGACTGAAGCCAGAATTCTCTTGGCCAGAATTGTGTCACTGCATCCAAGGTCTTCCCAGGTCAGATAGTCCAAGCGCTGATGCCAGTCGTTCGACAAGTCAAATGACAACTTTTTCATTCCATCTTTCACGTCATCCGCAGCTCTTTTGAGATATCGTTCCAAGCGATTTGACTGAAGCAACCAAAGCAGCATTCCTGGTTTTGATGCTTCAAACTTTGGGCCCAACTCCACTAAGGAAGATCGAGACCGCGTTTGGTCGGGATCTGTAAACGGCAGACGAGTGGCACGTGGACGTCGTGTCAATTCAGGATCGGAAGCAATACGACTTGAGACTTGTTTCAGAAGGTGGCGTGCATCTTCTGCTTTGGGATCTTGCTCGTTCAACCAACTTCGCAATTTCTTGTTCGGCATTAGACAACCTGCAGAAGAGAAAATCGCATCCCATGTGCGTTCCTGAAAGTGCAGCTTTTGCCCGGCGTGAATTAATTGGATCGCATGTTCTCGCGGCATTCTATTTTGCCTGACTGCTCGATTGAGGGTCAATCGCACGGCTGCCATAGCTAACGTTAGGGCAGGAAAAGGTCGCTCTGGAATAAAGGTTACCGCCACTTCGTCTTCGCGGTCCAGTACCCCGCGACGAAATAGCCGATAGATACTTCCTGTTCCGATGGCGCCAACCGGTGCACAATCGACGGCTCTTAAGGCACCCATGCTGGCGGCTCCGAACACAAGCGCGCCGTCTTGCAGGACATCAACAACCTCGCGAGGGGATATAGCGTCGGTCTGCGCAAAAACCCCGTCAATTATGACAAAAACCGAATATCTCAGCATTCGGGCCATGTGTAAGTCGTAGCGTCTTATCGGTGGTCGTAGTTCTGCCCCTGGTAAAAGTTGATGAACTTCTTTCGCAGGCAGTGATGGCCCCACAAACACCAATGGAGGGGTATCAACTGGCTGAGCAATATGCGCTAGATCAGGCATTGTAAATCCCGCCAAGACACCCGGCCTTGATCTACGAAAAAGACGCTTAGTCCCGGCACGATGACGCGTACAACCGGGACGTCAATGCACGGATGTGTCAGGTCGACATGCAATACCTGATCCAATCCCGCAGCATTTAGCATATCCAAAAGGTAGGTCAGATCCTCGCGCATATCCAAACTGTCAAAACTTGGCACATCGGCCCATGAAATCTCGGATGGATCGCGCGCTGGAGGTGGGCTTGTGAGTTTGCGGCGCGGAAAATAGTTGTAACTGTCCCGCGCACCCTGAATCACAGCAAGTCGGGATTGGGCCGCTTCAGTGATGGCGCGCATTAGTGCAGTTTCAGCATTTAGATCACAACCGAGGCCTGGAAAGCGGCGCATCTGCGGGCCATTCACTGTCGGAAAGCGGGGGTCGATCAGTTCGACCCTACACACCGGTATCTGAATATCTTGGGTGAGGAGTTCGACCTCAACGCTCAACCCATGCGTATTGATTTCTTCGATGAGTTTTAGCGCGGTTTCGGGAACACCAGACGCAAGGTTAAGCCGCTGACTTACCGGCACCTCATCTCCGTCCTTCGAGTAAAGGTCCGCAAATAGAAGACGTCCTGCTGCATCTCGCTCGATGACCTCGCATAACCCGTGCAAAACAGCCTCAAGTTGGGTATTACCTGCTGCCAAACCATTTGTATTGGGATACCTAAGAACTCCGTCTTGCGAGGGTGAGATTACCAAGTCTGCAGGTACATAGATCGGGGCGCCACTTGTTAACTCTGTCGCAAGCGCCCAATCGATTGGAAGCGTATCTGTGAACTCTGTATCAGCCGGCAAGGCCAGCTTCTGTGGATCGATAACGTTCGCCTCAAGCGCCCGCATCTGCTCATACGTTTTGCAAGTTGGCTTTTCCGGTAGCTTTTCCGCGCAGATGCGTTCACACGCCTCCATCAATGCGCTGGCTTTGGCCGCTGACTTGTCCCGCCCTTTACCCAGGTGGGTTGTTAAGTCAGCGGCAAGAGGTGTGACCGCGCAATACACAGGTATACCTAACCGATCCAAGGATGTCAGATCAGCCAATCTCGATATCGACAACGCCTTCATCAGACGGCTGGAGCGCGCCAGCGTCTCCTCCGCGCCCAGTGTTCTCGGTAGTGCCAGCGATTGTTTCGCAGAGTTTTCTTGCGAAAAGAGTGTCTTGGCTGCGGCTCCGTAGCCAAGCGCTATCATCCCTTACAACGCGGCCATTCCTGAAGTTTCAGAATCATCACCGCCAGGATTGGAGGCAAACGCAGTACCAGTCACTTTGTTTTTGAGTTTGATGATTGCTTTGATTTCTTCTTCTGTAAATTCTTCATTTAGAATTCTCTTGTGCGCGTCAGAGATATGACTCTCATCCAAAACAGCGCCCTCATCAATCAATTTATCCAGATTAGTCTCAGCCATTCTTCCCTCCCCATTTTTTTCAAGCGTTACAACGCGCCGTTCGGCAAGCGTGCATCCTAGTGCACAATCTAAGGGGGAGGTCTGTCAATGAAAATTGTTTGGAAAATTAACCTTTGCGCTTAGGATACTCGGAAGCATCAGAAAAGGCAGTACAAAATGAACGTTGTTGCGGCAAAGACTGGGCAAATGTCCAACAGTCAGATAATTAGGGCGAAGATGCAATTGACCTGTCATGCCGCGAATGAGGCATTTGCGCAGTTTTGGGCCAGACCCGATCTGGCCGAATTGATCCCCGGTTTCTTGGTGACGCTGCAGCAAGTAATGCGTGCGACTGTGCCGCTCATGGAGGCCGCGAGAGACGAAGCGGCGCAAATGGCAACGAAAGATCCGCTATGTCGGCATCTTCGGGATTATTATGGCAAGCATGTTGGCGAAGAACTGGATCACGACCTTTGGGCGCTCGAAGACCTAGATGAAGCTGGCTACGCCCGGAATGATGTGCTGGATATGCTTCCTCTGGGCGATGTCGCATCCATGATGGGGGCACAGTACTATTGGATACACCATTTCCACCCAGTCATGATGCTAGGATGTATTGCGGTGCTTGAAGGAGGACCACCTAGCGAAGCGTTAATCGACAAACTGGAACGCGAAAGCAATCTTCCTAGTGCAGCTTTCCGCACTTACAGGTTCCATGGCAGCGTAGATCCGCATCACCGCGACGATCTTGACAATGCGCTCGATCAGATGCCGTTGACGCGCCGTCATATCGGGCTAATCGGTATTAGTGCAACACACACTGCAAATACACTTGCAGACATTGTGAGCAGAATAAGCTCCACAGACGCACCACCAAGACATGTCTGAATCCAAAGACAGGACCAAAGTCTTCCGCTCGATCTTAAAAAAGGAAGGAATAAGCTGTGCGCAAATTGCGTGAACGAAACCCGATGGTCCTGCGCGGCAGCCCCTACGATGATGACGCCGAAGATCGTGAGGTGACTGTCTCCATCCCTGCTCTTTCCAAGTCACTTGACGCTTTGGGAGAGACGTTTTCAATTATGGAGGCGTGTGCAAAGCCCGAAAACCGCCCTCTGACGACCGAACAGCGACGCAAGATACTTGATCAGGCTATTTTGGTGCTGGGAGAGCTTTACGTACACCGTGACCTGAAACGCACGCGTCATGCGGTCGATCCGGTTACTGCGTTACGTCAGCTTAAGCGCCGATGTGATGAACTTACGGGCTTCGATTTCCACCTTCAGGTTATGAAAATCTTCAAAGGCCTGCGAGATATTCATACCGCTTACATCATGCCGAAACCCTATTCCGACATGGTGGCATTCCTCCCTTTTCTATTGGCCGCGCACACCATCAAAGAAACGGCCGCTCAGCAGGGACAGGTGCTCGGTGAAGAAGAAATGAGCGAGGATACCTTTGATCCCGATAACGAACGCCGCGTAATCGTGACCGGGCTGTTAGATAAATTTACTCACCCACATTTCAAACCGGGCGTTGAGATACTCAGTTGGAACGGTATGCCAATCCACGAAGCAATACGCAGAATTGGTGAAGAAGAACAAGGTTCTAACATCTATGCGCAGTTTGAACTGGGGCTGCGCCTGATGACCGTCCGATGGTTCGGCGGGTCATTACCCCCCAGCGAATATTTCGTCACCGTCGTGTACCGCGATGACAAAGAGATACGTGAAATTCGGTTTCCCTGGCGTGTCATGTTGGACAACAGCAGCAAGGGGCGCGTGGCGTCGGTGCAAGCAATGTGGACGCTAAAGAAGAAATACGAAAACAATTCCTCCGAAGACCCATCAGTGGAACCTCGATCGCTATTTGAAACCACTGTACGCGACCAACTTTATTCTGTGCCTGAAGAAATTGAGTTTGAAAAGAAAGTCACCAAGATTTCGCCCAAGATTGATGGGTTGCCACCTGGGGTCTTTGATGTGCACTACGTCAAAATCAATCACGGACCGGATGCTTTCAAGTTTGGCCTGGTGAAGATTGAGAACTTTGTTTGCGGACGCAAAGCCTTTGTTGAAGGGTTCATGAAGATCCTGCATGCGGTCCCACAAACGGGCCTCGTGATTGACATACGTTCAAACCCGGGCGGTCTCGTTAGCGCAGCAGAGAGTATCCTGCAACTCCTGTCTCCAAGGAGGATTACGCCGCTTCCATTCCAATTCCTGGCTACAACTCTTGCAGAAGATATTGTTCGTTCCGATAAAACAGCCGCTAGAATAAAACTTAACACTTGGGCCGACAAGGTGACGCCGGCTGTAAACATCGGCAATCAGTTTTCACGCAACGGTTCACTTACGCGCAAGGAACGCGCCAATGAGATTGGTCAGCGGTATTATGGACCTATCACTTTGATTACCAACGCTGTCACGTACAGTTCAGGCGATATTTTTGCCGCCAGCTTTCAGGATCACGAGATCGGCCCGGTGATCGGAACCGACCCCAGTACAGGAGGCGGCGGCGCCAATATGTGGACGCATCGCGACTGCGTCGACATGGCAATGCCTGATCAGTTACTAGAACAACTACCTGGTGGTGCAAGACATGGGCCCAAACTGCATTACGCTGTTCGTCGCTGCGTTCGCGTAGGACGCAATCAGGGGATGCCCATCGAAGAAGAGGGCGTCCGTCGTGATTGCGTTTATAACCTAACGCGTGATGATTTGCTTAGCGGTGACGTTGATTTGCTTCGTTTCGCTGGAAAAGTGCTGCAAGAGCAAAACAAAAAGCAGTTCAAAGTCGTAATCAAGATTGACGGTCAACCTGTCTCTCTGAGTGAGTCTGTGATCAAAGTGCCTGCGAAAGGTAAGACTGCCCGCGTTGATATCAATATCGACCTTGGTCGGTCGACCAGCAAGATTGAGCACATTATCTCGGTCGGGGGAAAGTTCCATAAGGCCGTGAACATTGTCGACGGTCACGCCAGCTTCGACCTCAATCTTGATACGTCAAAACCTTCAATAGTCCGCGTCGAGACACATGATGTTGATCCGGACAGCGGCTTCAGCAAAACGCTTTTCGCCACATTCGTGCGCGAAGTGCGATTTGAGGCACAAGGTCAGACGGACCTTTAATCACCGTAGAGTCCGCTAACCTGTTAAACAAAGACCTTTGGGCACATGCTGTTTGGGATTGCAAGGCTCCAACAAAGTTTCAATCTGCCGAATCTGATTTCAATACGGTCTTGTCAGAAAAACTTTGCTTGAGCGGGGCTGGGCGGTTGCATAGCCTTCGGACATGACCAAACCAGCCTCATTCAAATACTTTAAGACTAGTCCCGAGATCATCCGCCTGGCGGTGATGCT